>JBOGXS010000276.1:0-4609 GCA_050693815.1 Thermoleophilaceae bacterium
GCTCCGTGCTGGGCCCGCCCGAGCTGGGCGTCGCGGCCTCGGTGGGCCTGGCCTCGCTGCGCTGCTCGCGGCGACCGCGGGTCGCCGTGCTCGTGACCGGGGATGAGCTCACGGAGCCCGGCACGCCGCTCGCCCCAGGCGGGATCTACAGCTCCAACGGGCTGGCGCTGGCGGCGCAGGTCCAGCGGGCGGGCGCCGAGTCGCGACCGCCGCGCACCGTGCGCGACAGCGCCGAGGAGACCCGCGCGGCGCTCGGCGAGGCGCTCGACTCGGCGGACGTGGTGGTGGTGTCTGGAGGCGTCTCGGTGGGCGCGCACGACCACGTGAAGGCCGCCTTCGCCGAGCTCGGGGTGGAGGAGCGCTTCTGGGGCGTGAGCCTGCGTCCCGGCAAGCCCACGTGGTTCGGCGCCCGCGGGGGCGTGCTCGCATTCGGGCTGCCGGGAAACCCGGTCTCGGCGATGGTCACGTTCCACCTCTTCGCGCGCGCGGCGCTGGCGGCCCTCCAGGGCGCCGACCCGTCGCCTTCCCGCGGCTTCGCCACGCTCGCCGAGCCCATCGCCCGCCACCGGAGTCGCGAGCAGGCGGTGCGGGTCACGCTCAGGAGCGGAGCGGACGGGTGGCGGGCGGCGCCCACCGGTCCGCAGGGCTCGCACATGCTGACCTCGATGCTCGGTGCGGACGCCGTCGCGCGCATAGAGCCCGGCGATGGCGAGCTCGGCGCGGGCGAGCGCGTGGAGGTCGAGCTCCTGTGAGGCCGCGCGACCCGCGCCGGCTGATCGAGCGCGAGCGGCGCACCCGCGCGCGCGTGCACCTCGTGCGCGTCCCGCAGCCCGGCTACGGGGAGGACGCCGGGATCGGCTCGAAGCAGGTGGCGGAGGTCACGCTGCCGCGCTCGGAGCTCGACCGGATCTGGTCGCCCGAGTACCTCGAGCGGCTCGCGCGGACCTACTGGCGCTTCCTGACGCGGGTCTCGCTCGGCGTGCTGCGCGTGCTCTACACGCCCACCTCGCGCGAGGTCGTGGTGCTCGGCCGGCCCTTCGTCCTGTTGCGCTTCCGGGCGCCCGAGTACGACTACGACTCCGACAGCGGGACCGTCACCTGGCCGATCGACCGCGGGCTCCTGGTGGCTCGCGACGGGCACGGGCGCGGCTACCTGCGCCTGACCGTGCGGCGCTGCGCCGGCTCCGACAACCCGGGCGGCGAGGTCACCGCCACGATCACCTCGGAGGTCGTGAGCTTCTACCCGGCGATCGCGAGGAACGTGGGCCGCTGGCTCTACAACCAGACCCAGCTGCGCGTGCACGTGATCGTCACGCACGCGTTCCTGCGCTCGCTGGCCAACCTCGAGCTGGAGCCGTCGCTGGTGGGGAGCATGGCCGGAAGCACCCGGCTCGGCCGGGTGCGCACGGAAGGGTCTAGCCGAGCCGCTCGCCCAGGATCTCCCGGAGCTTCGCCCGGTCGTGGCGAGCGGTGATCGTGCGCACGGTCCCGGAGCGCGCCCGCATCGAGACCGACTCGGTGGTCGCCCCCTGCGGGCCGATGAAGTGGACCCCGTCGAGCATCTCGCCGTCGGTCACACCCGTCGCGGCGAAGAAGACGTCCTCGCCGGCCACCAGCCGGTCCTTGTCGAGCACCTCGTCGAGGTCGTAGCCGTTCTCGAGCGCGGCGCCGCGCTCCCCGTCCGAGCGCGGCCAGAGCCGGCCCAGGATCTGGCCGCCCGTGCACTTGATCGCGGCCGCGGACAGGACGCCCTCGGGCGTGCCGCCGATGCCGTACAGCAGGTCCACCGGCGAGCCCTGCGTCACTGCCGCCAGCGCAGCCGACACGTCCCCGTGCGGGATCAGCCGGATCCGCGCTCCCACCTCGCGTATCTCCTTCATGGCGTCCTCGTGCCGCGGGCGGTCCAGCATGATCACCACGAGGTCGCCCACCGGCACGCCCTTCTCCTTGGCCATCAGCTCGAGCGTCTGGCCGAGCGGGCGGTCGAGGTCGAGCAGGTGGGCCATGTCGCGCGAGGTGGCCATCTTCATCATGTACACGCACGGCCCGGGGTCGAACATCGTACCGCGCTCGGACAGGGCGATCGTCGCGATCGCGTTCGGCAGGCCCTTGGCGCAGAGCTCCGTGCCCTCGAGCGGGTCGACGGCGATGTCCACCTCGGGCCTCGAGCCGTCGCCGATCTGCTCGCCGTTGAAGAGCATCGGCGCCTCGTCCTTCTCCCCCACGCCGATCACCACCACGCCGTCCATCGACACGGTGTCGAGCAGCATGCGCATGGCGTCCACCGCCGCGCCGTCGGCCCCCTCCTTGTCGCCGCGCCCGATCCATCGCGCGCAGGCGAGCGCGGCGTACTCGGTCGTGCGCACGAGCTCCATCGCGAGGTTGCGATCGGGTCCCGCCGCGCTGGTGCCCTGCGGCGGTGCGCCCACCCGCGCCTCCATCCTCAGATCACGCCCGGCGGCTTGCGCGCCGTCGTGTAGAAGGCCTGGCGCAGGTAGCCGGCCACGAGCATGCCGGCCGAGCCGATCAGGGCCACGAAGTAGCCGGTGGTGATCCCGATGTCGACCGAGTCGCCGGGCCGGCCCAGGATGATCCCGTTGCAGAGGATCAGGACGAACGCGGTGATTCCCACCACCATCGTCACCTCGCCCGGCTTCCAGGTCAGATCGTGCCCGCGGGCGACGATCCAGGACAGGATGAAGGGCGCGGAGCAGGCGGCGATGAGGAGCCAGTCGAGTATGCCGAACACCTCGCGGGCGGTGACGGACTCGCCTCCACTGGCTCCCGCGAGCATGGAGTTCGGGTTCTCCGCGCTGGTGGTGAACCAGGGCAGGAACAGCGAGCCGAGCAGCACCAGGGCGGCGAGCATGCCCAGCAGCTCGCCGGGCGACAGCCGCGACAAGTCGAGGTAGCTCCTCCTCCCCTCGGCGCTTCGGGCCTCCATCCGCCGCAACGCTACAGGGACGGATAGTCTGCGCACAACCCCGACCCAAGGAGGAGGCGCCGCGTGGCGGTCACCAAGATCATCGAGGTGGTGGGCAGCTCGCCCGAGAGCTCGGACGGAGCGGTGAAGGCGGCGCTCGAGGACGCACGGCAGTCGCTGCGCAACATCAAGGCCGTCGACGTGGTGTCCACGGGGCTGCGCGGCGAGAACCTCGACGAGTGGCGGGCGCTGGTCCGCATCTCGTTCCTGGTCGAGCGCGTCTCGGAGTAGGGCTCACACCGGAAGCCCCCGCCGGGGCACCGGCGACGACTGCACGATCGAGGTCGTGGTCTGCCCGTAGATCGCGAACCGGTCGATCAGCTCCTCGAGGTGGTCCACGTCTCGGACGTGGCCCTTCATCAGGTAGCAGTCGTCGCCGGTGATCCTGTGGCACTCCACGATCTCCGGCGTTCGGCCGGCCAGCTCCGCGACCTTTCTCAGCTCCCGCGGCGCGGGGCGGATGCGAAGCACCACGGCCAGCTCGTAGCCGAGCGCGCGGGGATCGACCTCGGCCCGGTAGCCCCTGATCACGCCGGCCTGCTCCAGGCGCTCGAGCCGATCGGCCACGGCCGGCGGGGAGAGGCCCACGCGGCGTCCCAGCTCGGCGAGCGACAACCGGGCATCGGCCTCCAGTTCACGGAGGAGATTCAGATTGGTGGCGTCCAGGCTGGATTGGCTTCGATTCGCAAGCACGCGGAGCATTCTACCTTCGACTCCGCCTAGCGAGCCGGCTTCGCGGCGGCGATGGTGTGGGGCGTGGTCTGGGACCGAGTGCCTCCGCACGTCTACTTCGTCGTCAGCGCGGTCTTCCACTACCTCGGGCCGGCCTTCGCGGTGCTCCTGTTCGCGCGTGTCGACGTGCTGGGCGTGGCCTGGCTGCGGATCGCCGCCGCCGCGCTGGTGCTCGCGGCCTGGAGGCGGCCGTGGCGGGCCTTCGCCCGGCTCGACCGCAACGGACGCCGGCTGCTCCTCGCGTGGGGCGCGGTGCTGGCCGTCATGAACTGCTGCTTCTACGTGGCGATCGACCGGCTGCCGCTCGGCACGGTGGCCGCGATCGAGTTCCTCCCGGTGATCGCGCTGGCCGCGCTCGGCGCCCGCACCCGGCGCAACCTCGCCGCCCTCCTGCTGGCGGTACCCGGGGTCTACCTGCTCACGGGCGTGCGGGTCGAGGGCGAGGCGCTGGGCATAGCCCTCGCCTTCGCCAACGCGGCGCTGTTCGCCGTCTACATCGTGCTCGCCCACCGCGTCTCGCGGCTGTCCGCTCTGAGCGGCATCGACGGGCTGGCCGCCTCGATGCTGATCGCCCTCGTGGCGGTCACCCCGATGGCCGGCTGGGCCGCCGCGCCGGCCCTCGGCGACCCGGTCGCGCTGCTGGCCGGCGCCGGGGTGGGGATCTCGTCGTCGGTGATCCCCTACGTGAGCGACCAGCTGGCGATGCGTCGCCTGGCGCGCGCCACGTACGCGCTGATGGTCTCGCTGCTGCCGGCCACCGCCACCGTGATCGGGATCGTGGTGCTGGCGCAGGTCCCCTCGCCCGCCGAGGCGGCCGGGGTGGCGCTGGTGGTGGCCGGCGTGGCCGTCCACCGGGAGCCCGATGAGGGGCGCCGCGAGCCCAGGGGGGCGGCC
>JBOGXS010000277.1:0-7074 GCA_050693815.1 Thermoleophilaceae bacterium
CGCGGTGGCCGCCCGCGAGTGGCTGGCCGACCGCTCGTGGCGCGCGCTGGGCACGGCGCTGTCGCGCCCGCGCCGTGTGCTCGCCGTGGGCCTGGCCGTGGCGGTGGTCGGCCTGGCGCTCGACACCCAGAGCGAGGTGGTCTCGGACGTGCGCGAGCTCGTGCCCCAGGACCTCCAGGAGCTGCGGGACGTGAACGTGCTGCAGGAGGAGACCGGCGTCAGCGGGGAGATCGACGTCACGGTTCGGGCGGACGACATCACCGACTCGCGCGTGATCGCCTGGATGACCCGCTTCCAGGATGCCGTCCTGCGCGAGCACGGCTGGCGGCCGGGCAAGCGCTGCACCCAGGAGCGAAACCCGCCCGAGCTGTGCCCCGCGCTCTCGCTGCCCGACCTGTTCGGCACCTCCGGGACCGACCAGGAGCGGGTGCGCCAGCTGCTCGATGCGGTGCCGGCCTACTTCTCCCAGGGCGTCGTGACGCGCGACCGCACCACGGCCAACCTCGCCTTCGGCATCCGGCTGATGCCGCTCGACCGCCAGAAGGACGTGGTCGACGACATCAAGGAGCGGCTCGACCCGCCCCCCGGCGTGACGGCCAGCGTGGTGGGGCTGCCCGTGCTGGCGGCCGAGGCCAACGGCGCCCTGGCCTCGCCCTGGCGGCGCGGCCTGACCCTGCTCGCGGCGCTCGCCGCGATCTTCGCGGTGCTGCTCCTGGCGGGGACGCTGCGCAGAGCGGACGGCGGGCGCCGGCTGCGGCCGCGCGAGGCCGCGGTCCCGCTCATCCCGATCGCGCTGGCCACCGGCTGGTCGGCGGGGGTGCTGTTCCTGCTCGGGCTGCTGCCCGGCTCCTTCGAGGTGGACCTAAACCCGATGTCGGTCACCCTCGGCGCGCTCGTGATCGCGATCTCCACCGAGTTCAGCGTGCTGCTCTCCTCGCGCTACCGGCAGGAGCGCGAGGCCGGCGCCGGCCCGGCGCGGGCGATCGAGCTGACCTACGCCTCCACCGGGGCGGCGGTGCTCGCGTCGGGGGCCACGGCGATCGCCGGCTTCGCGGCGCTGATCGCCTCCGACATCCGCATGCTGCGCGACTTCGGGATCGTGACCGTGGTGGACCTGACCGTCTCGCTCCTCGGCGTGATGCTCGTGCTGCCCGCGGCGCTGATGTGGGCGGAGCAGCGCGGGCCGTTTCGAGTCGGCCACCTGGACCCGCGCCGGCGGCTGCGCGCGCTGCGGCCACGCCGCACGCAGACCGACGCCTCGTGAGCGGCGACCGCTTCGACGACCTTGGCCCGAAGCAGCCGGCTCGGCCGGCTGCGCAGGGTAAGGGGTCACCGAAGCAGCCGGCTCGGCCGGCTGCGCAGGGTAAGGGGTCGGCGGGCGAGAAGCTCGCCGAGCGCGACCGCACGCACCCGGAGCCGGCGGGGCCTCCCGAGGTGCCGCGGCCGGGCAACAAGTACGCCTGGGTCGTGGGGATCCTGATGCTGATGGGCCTCGGGGTGCTGCTCTTCGCCCAGACCCTGCCCAACCAGGGCGAGGGCCTCGAGGGCCCCGAGCCCGGCATGCGGGTGAAGGCCTTCGCGGCCCCGGCGGCCCTGGGCGACCTCGAGGGGGACGCGAACGTGTGCCAGCGCGAGCCGTGTCCCGAGGGGGCCGGTGCGGTACCGGCCTGCGAGCTCGAGGGCGAGGGGATCGTGACGGTCTGCCCGCGCCGCTCGCGGCCGCTTGTGCTGACCTTCGTCGTCACGCGCGGAACCGACTGCGAGCCGCAGGTGGACCGTGCCGAGCGCGTGCGGCGGGAGCTGCCGGAGGTGGACTTCGTGACGGTCGTCAGCGGGGACAGCCACGAGGAGGCCGAGGGGCTCGCCCGCTCGCGGGGCTGGGGCCAGCCGGTGGCCGTCGACGAGGACGGCGCCGTGGTCAACCTCTACGGCATCGGGATCTGCCCGGTCACCGTCTTCTCCCGGGACGGGCGCGTGCGCGAGACCGGCCTCGGCAACCTCACGGAGGACCAGCTGCGCCGGAAGGCGCGCCGCCTGGTCCGGTAGTGGACCGCTGATGGAGCTCGATCTGGAGGAGGGCTGGATCGAGGCCGAGCTGGCCGAGGAGTTCCCGCAGCTCGGCCTGGTGCACGCCCCGGTCGAGGCCCGGCCGCGGCGCAGCCCGCGCGAGGTGCGCCAGCGGCTGCGGGCGCTCGCCGACCGCTACACGGGCGGCAGCGTGATCCACATGCGCCAGGATGCCGTGCCGTGGGCGTACCGCGTCTTCTCGCGCCAGGTCGGGATCGACCCCGACACAGACCGCACGCCGGTCGAGGCCATCGCGCTCGAGCGCTTGCGCCACGGCGGCCTGAGAAGCGAGAACCTGGTCGACGACGCGCTCACCATCGCCATCGCCGAGACGGGTGTGCCGGTGTTCGCGCTCGACGCAGCCAAGCTCGAGGGCGAGCTCGGGCTGCGCCTCTCGCGTCCCGGCGAGCGGCTGGCCGGCGTGCGTCCGCTCTCGGCCCGGCAGCTGGTGGTGGCCGACGACGCGCGCCCCGTGGCCATCGTCCTGGGCGAGGTGTCGCACGACGCCGGCGTGACGCCCGAGACCGAGCGCATGGAGCTCTGCGCGCTGCGGGTCAAGGGGGTGCCGCCGATCGCCGTGGAGGAGGCCCTGTGGACTGGCGCCGAGGTGCTGGTAGGCCCGGCGTGATCCGGGTACGCTGTGTCCATGCTCCAGGAGCAGCTTTCGCCTGTGCGGCCGCTTCCTTCGCCAGGCTTGGCCGCAAGCACCCGGCTCGGCCGGGTGCGCGCGGATCGACTTCCTCGGACGCTTCCCGACGAGCGGGCCGCCCGCCGCACCCTGCTCGACCAGGTGGCGCGGCTCGAGGAGGAGCTCTCCCAGCTGTTCTGCACGACCTGGCCGCGCCAGGGCTTCCAGTTCTCGGTCGCCGGCCGCGGTGGGCCGCGGCTCCTCTCGCTGGCAGAGCTCGAGGAGCTGCGCGACGAGCTTGCGGGCCGCGTCCAGCACACTCGCCGGGCGCTCTCCGAGCGCACCTACGGCGAGGAGCAGAGCCGGCGCCTGATCGAGGAGATGCTGCTCGACCCGACCGGCCACAGGTGGATCCGGGTGTCCAACGGGGACATCGGCGAGCCGGGCTGCAAGCACTGGCACGTGCGCCCGCGCTGGAGCTTCATCGGGATGCTGATGGGCTGGTGGCGCGTGGTCATCAGCTCGGGCTGTCCGTTAGCGAGCTCAAATGGGGCGGCGTAGCCGCAAGCGCGCGCTGATGACGCGCGCGGAGCGCGACTCCGCGCGGCGCGAGCGCGGCCCTGCTCGCGGCCCGCGTCCCGGGCGCCCCTCCGCAGCGGAGCGGCCGCCGGCTCTCTGGGGGAGCTTCCCGCTCTCCGAGCTCGTCATCCTGATCGGCATCGGCGTGATCTTCTGGGGGCTGTTCAGCGGGGGCGACCAGGGCAACGAGCGCATCGCCGGCGGTCTCGTGCTCGCCTCACTGGGCGGTGGCGAGCTGGCGCTCCGCGAGCATCTCGCGGGCTTTCGCTCGCATTCCACGCTGCTCGCCGGTGCGGCGGCCTTCGTGACCGTGACCGCTGTGGCGCTCGGCCTCGGCCCGGTGAAGATCTGGGTCCTGCTGATCCTGGGCGCGGCCGTGTTCGGCGGCACCCTCTACGCGATGCGCGAGCTCTTCAAACGCCGCTCCGGGGGCCTGGGCTTCAGATGAGTCGATCCGCGCGCATCCGGCCGAGCCGGATGCTTGCGGCTTAGGCCATGCGCGACCTGCTGCGAGCCGGGGCCAGCGGACTGCTCCTGCTGCTCATGATGCTCGGCGCCGGACTCGTGCTCTGGATCGGCGTCCCGCTCGGCTGGCTCTACCTGGGCTCGCAGGTGCAGGGAGCCACCGGCTCGCTCGGCACCGCCATCCTCGTGATGCTGGTTGGGGTGGTGGTCACTATCGTGGCGGTCATGCCGATGCTGGGCTGGCTCAACCGCAAGCACTCCGAGCTGCGCGCCGCCCGCGGCCTCGAGGCGCACGGGACCGCCCTCGAGGCGGTGATGACCGTGAGCGTGGTCATCGCCGTGCTGGCCTTCGTCGTCTGGTTCTTCGTGATCGCCGGGCCCGGACCCACGCTCGCGCCGCGGCAGTGAACGAGCGGAGGCTGCGGATCGCGGGCCTGCACCACGTCACGGTCATCTGCCGCGACGTGCAGCGCTCGGTCGACTTCTATCGCAACCTGCTCGGGATGCGGCTGGTCAAGCAGACGGTCAACGAGGACGACCGCGGCGCGCGCCACCTCTACTTCGGCGACGAGGAGGGCCGGCCGGGGACGATCGTCACCTGCCTCGAGTATCCCGAGCTGGAGGAGGGGAGCGTGGGGCGCGGCTCGACGCACCACTTCGCGCTGGCGGTCGAGTCCGAGGAGGAGCTGGCCGGCTGGCGCGAGTACCTGCGCTCGCGGGGCATCCCCTGCACCGACGTGATGGACCGCACCTACTTCAAGTCGCTCTACCTGCGCGACCCTGACGGTCACATCGTCGAGCTGGCCACGGCGGGGCCGGGGCTGACCGCCGACGAGCCGCTCGAGGAGCTGGGCCGCCGCCCTGTGTGAGCGATCCGCGCGCACTCGGCCGAGCCGAGTGCTTGCGGCACGGCCGGCGGCAAGGCAGGCTGAGCGGCGGCCGGGCGCATCCCGGCCGCCTCTCGGCTCAGCCGGTCAGGCGGCGGTGAGCACAGGCTCGACGGCCACGCTTGACTCGATGGCCACGCTTGACTCGTCGGCCGCGCTCTCCTCGTCGTCTGCCGGGGCGTTCTTGGCGGTCAGCACCGCGGCCAGCGCGAGGCGCTGGCGCTCCGTGAGCGTCCCGACCTGCTTGTTCTCGGGCACGCACAGGGAGACGAGCAACCGCCTGCAGCGGGTTCGACCCCATCGCTTCTGGCTCATCAGCAGGTCGCTGATCGACATGCTGTCAGCCTGCCAGGGGCAGGTCAGGACGACCTCGGCTGCAGACTGCTCCCCCGCGGCGATCCTACGCTTCATCCGAGCCCGGGCGAGTCGTACGCGGTTCGCGTGCTCCAGCGCCCGCAGGTGCTGCTCTTGACCAGCGTCGACCGTGGCAGAGTTGCCCATCAGACCTCCCCGCACCTTCGGTGCGTTTTCAGCGGATGCAGTTCCCCGGCGGCCTCGGAACGAGCGCCGGACCGCTGGTGAGGGCATGGACGGTGCCGACGGTGGGGGACCCGACCCGCCGCCGACGCTCCTCCTCAACCCTCCGGTCCTCCCCGTCTGAGGCCGGGGCCCATCAAACCCGCCAGGGGCGCGAGCGTCAACCGGCAACCGAGCCGCACATTCGCTAAGAGCGTGCTTTTCGTGCGCGCTATGTTGCAGGCGCCACTCATGCGCTCCACCAAGATCGTCGCGACAATCGGACCGGCCTCCCGGGAGCCCGAGGTCCTCGAGGCGATGATCGTCGCCGGCATGGACGTGGCGCGGCTCAACTTCGCCCACGGGACCTCCGAGCAGCACGCCGAGACGGTCACCCGCATCCACACGGCGGCGCGGCGCGTGGAACGCGAGGTGGCCATCCTGGGCGACCTGCCGGGACCCAAGCTGCGCATCGGACCGGTGGCCGGGGGCGTGGCCGAGCTGCTGCGAGGATCGCGTGTGGTGCTCACCGGCGCGGAGATCGAGGGCACCGCCGATCGCCTGCCGATCGCCTGGCCGGGCTTCTCCGAGCTGGTCGACGCCGGCGACATCTGCTATCTGGCCGACGGCGCGGTCCGCCTGCGGGTGGACGAGGTGGTCGACGGTGAGGTCGTGACGAACGTCGAGGTCGGCGGGAGCGTGGCCTCCCGGCAGGGACTGAACCTGCCCAACGTGACGGTCTCGCTGCCGGCGGTGAGCGCCGAGGACATCGCCCTCATCGACGCCGGCCTGGAGATGGGGCTCGACTACTTCGCGCTCTCCTTCGTGCGCCGCCGCGAGGACCTCGAGCCTGTGCGCGAGCACCTGCGCCGGCGCGAGGTGGACGTGCCGCTGATCGCCAAGATGGAGAAGCCCCAGGCCGCGGCCAACGGCGACGAGATCGTCGACGCCGCCGACGGGATCATGATCGCCCGCGGCGACCTCGGCATCGAGCTGCCGATCGAGGAGGTGCCGCTCGTGCAGAAGCGGCTGCTGGCGCTGGCCGGCCGGCACGCCAAGCCGACCATCACCGCGACCCAGATGCTCGAGTCGATGGTCCACTCCACCCGCCCGACCCGGGCCGAGGTGGCGGACGTGGCCAACGCGATCTTCGACGGCACCGACGCGGTCATGCTCTCCCAGGAAACCGCGGTGGGAAACCACCCCGTGCTCGCGGTGGAGATGATGGCCTCGATCGCCGAGACCGTGGAGCGCGAGCTGCCCTACGGCCGCTGGCTGGCAGAGCGCGGCCCGCAGGCCAACAACCAGTACCACGCGATCTCCTTCGGGGCGGTGGGCGCCGTCTACCAGCTCGGGCTCACGTGCATCGTGGCCCCGACCAACACCGGCACCACGGCGCGGCTGATCTCGGCCTACCGGCCGCGGGCGCCGGTGCTGGCCCTATCCCCGAGCCACGACGTGGTGCGAAGGTGCCGGCTGCTCTGGGGCGTCCACCCGCAGCTCAACCAGGAGCCGCTCGACACGCTCGACCTGATCGAGGAGTGCGCCGCCGCGGCGTGCCGGGCGGGCATGGCTCAACGGGGCGACGTGATCGGCATCACGGCCGGGCTCCCGGCGGGACGGGCGGGCGGCACGAACCTGTTCAAGGTGCACACGGTCGAGTAGCGCCCGTGGCCTTCGAGATCCGGCCGATCCGGCCCGCCGACCGGGCCGAGCTGGCCGTGGCGGTGGTGGACGCCTGGCACCGGCGCGGGGTGGGAACCGCGCTGCTGCAGCGCCTCGCCGAGCGGGCCCGGGAGGAGGGGATCCGCCGCTTGAGCGCGGAGATCCTGACCGAGAACCGCCCGATGCTCGACCTGACCCGCGCGCTGGGCGAGGTGCGCGTCACGGGCCGCGACGCGGGCGTGGTGCGGGTCGAGGTCGCGCTTCCGC
>JBOGXS010000278.1:0-7760 GCA_050693815.1 Thermoleophilaceae bacterium
CTACTGAGCACACCAGGAAGCCCCCTACCGCGAGAGCACCACCGCTGAAGCCAAACGACTTTGTTAAGGATGCTCCCGCGAGTCCCAGGCAGACAAGGGACAGCACAGCAGGTGGTACAACAAACGAGAGTCCGGTTGAAGAGGTCGTGGCGGCGGTATTTCCTTCCTGACGTGAGCGAAAGAGAGCCATCAGAAAGGAAAATACCCCAGCCCCCACTAGCCAAACGCCAGCATCCCGTCCAAGCGCTGCCTCTATCAACCCTAGAAGGACAGCAAGAGATGCGAGGAGCTTCGCAGTGAGCAGCCGTCCATCCGTGCTTGGCAGGATTCTCAGCGTGTCTCTAAAACTCCTCGAAGCCATACCCCGTCTGCTGATTGACGATTACCCCGCCGGCGCAGCCCGAAACACCGCTTATCTGGCTCAGGCCAGGTAGGGGCACTGCTCCTGAGCCCACGAAGTAACCTGTAATGCACGACTCAGCAGCCCCCGCGAGAGCGCTGATCTCCTGGCTTTGATCAATGTCCTGCTCGCAATTAGCGATGTTCGCTTCAATCGTTGGAGGACACGCGTGGAGGCCCAATGGATCAACGAGGTTCAGCGGATCCGCCCCCACGTAGACGTACCGGTTGGCCTGGCGTACGTCGGCAGGGTTGTCGATTGGGTCTTGTTGGGTCCAGCGGCCGAGGTTGGGGTCGTAGTAGCGCATGCCCATCTTGTAGAGGCCGTTGAAGGAGCCTTGGCCTGAGTCTTGGTATTGGCCGGCGTAGCGCCACGGGTTCGGGGTCGTGCCGCTGCTGGTGGTGCGGCCGTAGGGGTCGTAGCTGTGGCGGCGGCCCACGTTGCCTGAGGCGTCGGTGACGGCGGCGACCGAGCCGAGGCCGTCGAACAGGTAGTAGTGGCGCGACCCGTCCTCGAGGCGCTCGGAAGCGAGTTTGCCCCGATCGTCGAAGGTGTAGTAGAGCGTGCCCCGACCGGCCCAGTCGCGCACCCCGATGCCGAGCACGTTGTGGGTGAACTGCTGGTCGGGGGAGGTGAGCCGCTCGAACTGGTTCGGGCCGGCGTAGCTCATCGGCCGGGCCGACCCGCCGGGCGGGGTGAAGCTCGTCATCTGGCCCTTGTCGTTGTAGGAGCCCGCGAGGCCCGCGCTCGAGCCGGTCAGGTTGCCGGCCGCGTCATAGCTGTAGCTGGTGGAGCCAGCGCTGGTGAGCTGGTTGGCGGCGTTATAGCTGTAGCTCGTCGCCGTGCCGTTCTTGGTGCGCTGGGTGATGTTGCTGTTGCCGTCGTAGCTGTACTGGTAGTCGTCCGAGCCGCCGGCGGTGTCCTGGGCGCGCGTCAGGCGGTCGAGGGCATCATAGGTGTAGCTGGTCGTCTCGCCGTCGTGGTCTGTGACCGACTGGCGCAGGCTCGTGTCTTGTGTGCCCTTGGTGTAGGTGTAGGAGAACCGGGTCAGCGTCGATCCGCCCTTGGTCGCCTTGATCTCCTTGAGCCGACCCGGCTCGTCGTAGCTCTGCGACATCGTGACGCCGTTGGGATACGCGGTGGAGGTGCGCCGCTCGTCGTCGTCGTAGGCGAACGTCGTGTCCGCCGCGTCGCCGGGGGCGCGCATCGAGTCGAGCAGGTTGGTGGGGCCGTAGGCGTAGGAGATCGCACCGCCGCCGTCGGTCAGGCTGGTCAGGTTGCCGGCCGCGTCGTATGTGTACGTGTTCGTGCGGCCGTTCGGGAAGTCCTCCTCGACCAGCCGGTTCAGCTTGTCGTAACCGTAGGTCGTCTGGCCGCTCTGGTCGGTGCGCGACAGGATGTTGCCGTTCGCGTCGTAGCTGTAGGCGACGCTCGAACCATCCGAGTAGGTGATGCTGGTCACCCGGTCGAGCGAGTCGTAGTCGTAGTTCGCCGTCTTGCCGCGCCCGTCCGTGTAGATGTTGAGGCGGCTGAGCGAGTCGTAGCTGTACGACTCGTCGGCGAGCGGGGCGGGTCGGTTTACGCTGGTGCGCTCGCCGCGCGTGTTGTAGCCGTAGGTCGTGACCGTGCCGCGTGCATCGGTCGTCGAGGCGACCGTGCCGTTCGCGTTGTAGGAGAGCTGAATCTGGTTCTGCTGGGTCAGCTGGTTGGTGACGCTCTCGAGGTTGCCCTTGCCGTCGTAGCCGTAGTCGTGGCGGTTGCCCTGGGTGTCGGTCGCGCTCGCCGGGCGGTGAAAGCGCGGATCCGTGGGGTCGGTCAGGCCGGAGTAGGCGAGGGTCGACTTGAGGCCGGACGTCTGCCCCGCGGCGGCCGGCTGCTGTGCCTCCGTGGGACGGTTGTCGGAGTCGTAGGTGAGATTCCACGCCTCGCCCGTGGCCGAGGTGTACTGGTCCACGTTCGAGTTCGAGGTGTAGCTCGCCGAGCGCGTCTTGCCACGGGCGTCGATCGTCTCGGTGACCCGCAGCTCGCGGTCGAAGCAGTAGGTCGTCTGGTTGCCGCGCTCGTCGGTGACGGTCGTGCGCCCGAGGTCGCGCGTGGGGTCGCACGGGGGGCCGGTCGAGTCCGAGTAGCTGAAGCTCGACGTGGGTCCTGTGTCAGCCGCCGGATCCGTGACCCGCTTGATCTGGGTGACTCGCTCCAAGTTGTCGTAGGCGAGCTTCGTGACGTTGCCGCGCGGATCGGTGATCTGGGTGAGCTGATCGCCGGTATAGGCATAGCGGGTCGCCTTCCCCTGCGGGTTCGTGTAGGTCGTGAGCTGGTCGCCCGTGTAGCCGTAGCCGTGGGTCCGCCCCGCGGGATCCGTCATCTGGGTGACCTGGCCGGCACCGTCAACCGAGAAGTTGACCTCGCGGCCGCGCGTGTCGGTGATCGTCGTCAGGTCGTTGGAGCCGTTGTAGGCGAAGGTCAGGGCGTTTCCGTTGCGGTCCTCGTGCTTGGTCAGGATGCCTCCGCTCGAGAAGTGAAGCTTGTCCTGGCTGTAGTGGAAGGTCAGCCTGTAGCTGCCATTCGCATTCTTCACCAGCGTGGCGTCGAGGCCGGTGGGGGAGGTGTAGCCGCCGTCGGGCTTGAGGCGGAAGGGAACCGCATAGCCGCTCGGGCCGTTGAAGCGCACGTTCCTGCCCTCGCCGTAGAACTCGAGTGAGACGTCGCGGCCGGTGCTCATCCACCAGCCGCGTCCGAAGCTCTGGTTAGAGGTGCCCATCAGCCCGTTGTAGTGGCGGGCGACCACCAGATCCAGACCAGTTCCCGCCAGGTCTAGGTCCGAGTCGGTCACGAGCAGGTTGCCATTGGCGACGTTCGCATGCAGCATCAGCCGGTCCGACAGCCGTTCCTCCTCGTAGGTGAAGTGATCGCGCAGGCCGACCCGGTGCTTCCACTTGACGTCCAGGTACGGGGCGTGCTGCGAGTCGAACTCGCTCGAGGAGAACTCGACGTGGTTCGCGGCGCTGCTACCAGGGCCCTTCACGAGCATGCCGCGGTTCGGGGTCGATCGATCGAGCCAGCTCTGAACCAGCTCCGACGGGTACCAGTCGTGCCAACAGGAGACGCAGGCCCCTACATCCGGCTCGGTCGCGGCCACGCTCGGGTCGAAGTCGCCGCCCGGGCTGTCCCAGCTGTTGCCCGCGTCGTACTTGTTCCAGGTCACCTCGCCGTCGACCCAGGGCTTCGTGACGCGATGCACCGACACCGGCATCGGACTGGTCGTCAGGCGACTCCAGACGTACATCCGCAGGTCCGCCGAGATCACCACCGCCTTGCGCGGGATGATCCCGAGCATGTCGAAGCGAAGCAGCGTGCGATCCTCGTGGCTCGACTCCCAGCCGACCTCGAGCTCCTCGCCGCAGCGGGACGTGTTCTGCGAGGACTGCGACATGAAGCAGTCGGCCGCGGGCGACAGCACGGTGTTGGGGTCGACAACGACGGGGAAGCGGCGCTCTGGCGCCCGCAGCCAACCCTCGTCGACATCGAGCACGAGCACCAGTCCGTCTTCGGCCCGGCTGACCCGCAGGGTCGCCGCGCGGGTCGCGCGCCGGCTCGAGCCCGAGTCGTAGAGGAGCGGCGGCGTCATCTTGAAGTGGACCCGTCCATCCCCGTCGGCGAAGTCGACGCCGCCAGCCGGGTTCTCGGCGACGCGCAAGCCGGGACTCGTCCGGAGCGCGAAGGTGAAGTCGCTCGTCGCCTTGGGGCTCCACAGCGTGAGCGCCTCCTTGACCGAGTCCGCCAGCGCCATGTACTCGGCGTCGACGCCCGGGAAGACGTCTCTGTAAGTAGCGGTGCCGCCCTCCACGTCGGCGCGCCCGCCAGCGCCCTCGAGGGCATAGGAGACCCACTCGCCGCCCTCCTCGATCCGGACCGGCGCGGCCGAGAGCTCCGCCGGCAGCAACAGCCGGTAGCGGTTCGCCGCATTCTCATAGCCGTATCCGGCGCTCCGAGCCGGCACCAGGCTGTTATCGATCGGCAGCCATGTGTTGCCACGGCGGTAGTTGACCGAGCCACGGTAGACCCGCGTCACGAACTCGCCCTGCTCGGTCGCGTAGGTGCGCGAGGTGCGCGAACGCTCGGAGCGAAGCTCACGCCCCAGCGAAGAGCCGCCGTCTACGGAGGGCATCCTCGCGGCGCTCTCCGCTCTGCGGGTGTCGACCGCGGCGCCGGTCGTCAGCGCGGCCATCGTGGCCACCAGGATGACCACCGTCGTTGCCAGAGACCAGTCTCCGCGTAGGCGATAAAGCGCGCGTGCAGCCTTCGACCGGCCCATTCGGGTTGCCCTCCCTTGGCTCTAGTGATCGCCCGAAGAAAGACCTGCTTCCAAAGCGCGAGCCTGTGACGGGTCCGCTCGGGCGGCAAGCTATGCACCGGCACGACGGTGACAAAGCGCGCCTGTCAGGCGAAGCTCAGGGGGATGTCAGCCGGCCGACACCGAGCGGGCGGCTTCGTGATGGATTCCGTCCCCAGCCTGGGCGAAATCCTCCAGACGCGCCGTGGTGAGACTCGTGCGGTAGAGGTGCCAGCCCCCGCCGGGTTCACGGTGCACGAGGTTCCGCCTGGCGAGGTCTCCCAACGCCTTGTTCACCGAGGGGCGACGCGCCCCGAGCAGCTCGGCCAGCGTGCCCTGCGAGAGTCGCATCGACCGCGCATGCCGTCACCGGTGACCCGTCCCCAACGGTCGGCGAGATGCCAGAGCATGAGCAGGGTGCGCGACGCGAGGTTGGGGATCTGGCAGATGCAGACACGGATCGCGAACGCTCTCGAGCGCCCTACCGCCCTCCCCATGAGCTCCCCTGTCACCTCCGGCCAGGCGCTCATCCGCTTGGCGAACCCACGATCGAGGATCGCCAGCGACGTGAGCTCGCGAACCTCCCAGCTCGCGTCCGCTCGGACTGCGGCGCCGTATGCCGTGTCCAGCTCCCAAGGCCTGAGCAGATCTCCGCTGCCGAGCAACTCCGCGCTGTGGCGGCCGCCGACGGCCACCTGCCTTGTCAAGAGGCCATCGAGTACGAGGAGACCCAGCGCCCCGGCGCAGGTAGCTTCAGGATGGAGATCCGGTGACCAAGGACCCGGCGCCAGAATCCGGGTAGTCGTCCATGACAGTGTCTCGGCGCACCGGCGCTCAGCCTCCCCCAGCCCACGCCCGAGATCGGGATCCGCCTCGAGCACCCGGATCTTTCCCGGCGTCACGAACCCACGGCCTTACCCCAGATCGCGCCTATCGGCCCCATATGTGGGCAAGGGTAGCGCGATCTTGAACGATAGTCCCTCCCTTACCTTATTAAGGCAGGACGCCCTCGCGGGCCCCCTCCTCGCCCGCGGGCGGCGCCGTGAGGATCACCTTGCAGGGAGACTTCTCCACCACGTAGCGCGTGGTCTCGCCGATGAAGCGATCGCGCGTGCGCCCGCGCCCGCCCAGGATCGCCCCGCCGCGCACCCGGCTCGGCTCCTCCGCGGCGAGCACGATCGCCTCCACCCCGCGCCGGCGCGCCTCGGACACGATCGCCTGCCCCGCGCTGCGCCCGCGCACCATGGCAGTCGCCACCTCCACGCCCTCGTACTCCTCGCCCACCTCCTTGGCGCGGGCCAGCACCCGCTTCGCCTGCTTGACGCGCTCGTCGGGCACGCGCGCGTCGATCGGCAGCGACATCGGGATCTCGAACACGTAGAGCGCCTCGAGCACCGCCCCACCCTCCCCCTCGTCGGCGCGCTCGGCTGCGAGCCGACCGGCGGTGCCCACGATCTCGTCGTCGAGCGGCTCCCCGAAGACGGGGACGAGGATGCTCCCGTACTCGGCCTCCTCGCGCTCCTGGAGCGCCTCCGCGGGGATGGTGAACCGCTTGGTCAGAGACCTCCCCTGCGACTTGCGGTGCACGACGTAGAGCGTCACCCCGAGCGTGATCCACGAGCTGCCGACGATGAGCCCACCGGAGTGCAGCAGCACCACGCTGGCCCACACGGCCACGGCGAGCAGCGCTCCGGCCGCCGCCGGGAGCGGGACGGTGCCACCGCGGACGCCGATCGACAGCGGCATCCGGAACGCGCTCGGCCGGTCCGCCTCGCGAAAGCGCAGCACCAGGACCGACAGGTGGGCCAGCCCGAACGTGATCATCGCCCCGAAGGCGAAGACGCCGGCCAGGAAGACCACGTCGCCGGAGAGCGAGAGCCCGAAGGCGATCAGCCCGGCGACCGCGATGATCACGAACGGCGTGCCGCGGCTGCGATGAAGCCGGCCCGCGAGGCTCGGAACCTGGCGGTTGGTGGCAAGCGAGTAGCCGAGCCGCGACAGCCCCAGCATCTGGCCGTTCAGCGCCACCAGCAGGAGCGTGGCGGCCGCGCCCGCGACGGTGTACCGGGCTGCGTCGCCGAGCCAGCCCGGGTCGAGCGTCGAGGCCATGCCCATGATCGGGGCCTCGATGTACTGGCCGGCCAGGGCGGTCCGCCCGTCGACCACGGGCAGGGCCATCAGCGCCGCGACCGACACCGCCAGCAGCAGCACGAACGCCACCGCCCCGCCCACGAACGCCACCCGGCGCAGGCGGCGCCGCCCCACGCGCACCTCGCCGGCCAGGCCCGAGGCGGCCTCGATGCCCACGGCCGCCACGGTCGCGACCCCCACGGCGAAGAACGCATCCTCCCAGGTCGGGGCCTCCCCGAGCTCGACCGAGTCGGTCAGCGCCGCCGCATCGAAGCTCTGCGCGAGGACGATCAGCGTGAGCGCGGCGAGCACGCCGATGTTGGCGAGCGACATCCGCAGCGCCAGACCCAGGCGCTCGGCGCTGAGCCCGCGCACGTTCTGGCCCACCACGAACGCGAAGCAGGCGGCCAGGATCGCCACCTGGGCCGCTCCCTCGTTGGCGCCCCCCCAGAAGCCGGCCAGGTAGTGCGTGATGGCGATGGCGCCGATCGCCATCACGATCATGTAGTCGAGCAGGATCGCCCAGCCGGCCACGAAGCTCCAGAACTCGTTGAAGGCGTAGCGCGCGATGCTGGAGGCGCCGCCCCGCTCGGGGTGCAGCGAGCCGCCCTCGAGATAGGTCAGGATCGTGGCAACGAGGAAGAGGGCCGCCACCAGGAAGACGAGCGGCGTCAGGCCGAGTGCGTCCTCGGCGACCACCCCGACGGTCACGTACAGGGCGGCCACCACCGCGCTCAGCGTGACCGCGAACAGCGCCGGCTCGCCCAAGCCACGCACCACACGGGCGCCGGCCACCTCCGAGCCGCGGCGCAGCCCGGACCGGGCCCGGCCGGCCAGCGCGCTGCCGTTCCTGCGGCGGCCGACGCTCACCGGGGCTCGCCGCGGACGCCCCGCAGC
>JBOGXS010000279.1:0-3715 GCA_050693815.1 Thermoleophilaceae bacterium
GCTCAGCGAGAAGTCGCCGTGTACTTGGCTCCGCTGAAGTCCGCAGGCTCTCCCAGGCTGAGACGAAAGACGCGATCGATCAGCGAATAGGTGAACTCGAGGTCGTCGCGGTCGGCCACGGCTTCGAAGGTACCGGGGAGTTGTCGGACGCTGTACGAGTCGAAGCTCGAAGCAATGCTTGCTTGCTTAGCAGTCGGGGCGACTGGATTTGAAGTCGTGGCGCTCATCGGCGGCACCCGCGCTGCCTCCACGCGCTCGGGCACGGCGCCGGAGATCGGCTCGGCCCCAGAAGGTCGCGGCGCTACGGTCGTTGCTGCCTCCGCTTGGCGAATCGCCGAGGTTCTGCGAGACCAGCCTGACGAGCGATCTCGCTCGTCGCTGCGCTCGCAGGGGTGAGCGTGGCGCGGGCCCCTTGGACACCGACCCTGTCAGCCGGATCCCCCTGCCTCGGTTGCGAAGCCCCAGCACCCGCGGTGAGGGCGGACACCCCCCGCGCCGTGAAGCAAGAAAGCTTACGAGTAGCGGGGGCCCGATTCGTTTCTCGCTACGACGCACGGATTGTCGAGCGGACGCGCCTAGCGACGTGACTCGAGCGCGGCGGCGGTCGAGTAACCGCGCCGCGAAGCGGCGTTCCGCTTCGTCCCATTCCGGGGAGCCGAGCGTTGGGCTTGGGCGGGACGCCTACCATGGCTCACAGTGGGTTACGCGGAAGTCAGGCTCCTAAACGGTGACGTCTTCACGGTGGAGGGAACGTCGGACGAGGTCGAGAGCAAGCTCTCCAATGCTGCTCGATCAGGCCAATCGCGTCTCGCCTGGTTCACGGAGTACGGAACCGATGGTTCCCTCGGCGTTAACCCGGTCCACGTTGCCACCTTGAAGGTCAGCGAGATCTCAGACTGAGTGGCTCGCGCCGGTCCGTTTTTTGTCGCCTCAGGTTCGGGTGGAGCCACCACGACCGATAGAGAGACGAGCTAGAGCACGAATGCTGGTTGCCGAACTACAGGAGCTTGAGGAAGTAAAGTCGCTGATCACCAAGGGTCAGCAGCTTGGCGTGCTGGCGTACGGCGAGGTCGCTTCCGCGCTGTCCGAGGTCGACGTCGACGAGTCCGACATCGAGGATCTCTACGGACATCTCGAGAAGTCCGGTATCGAGCTGGTCGAGGACGTCGATCCGGCGCTGAAGCCGGCCGAGGCCGCACCGGAGCCCACCGGCAAGCGCGGGCGGCGCCGCAAGCAGACGACGGCGCTTGACCTGAAGCCGGACATGACGACCGACTCGCTGCAGCTGTTCCTCAAGGACGTCGGCAAGGTGCGGCTGCTGACCGCCCAGGAGGAGGTCGAGCTCGCGAAGCGGATCGAGCGCGGCGATTTGGACGCGAAGCAGAAGATGGTCGAGTCGAACCTGCGGCTCGTCGTCTCGATCGCGAAGAAGTACCGCAACCAGGGCCTGCCCTTCCTCGACCTGATCCAGGAGGGGACGCTGGGCCTCGTCCGCGCCGCGGAGAAGTTCGACTACCGCAAGGGCTTCAAGTTCTCGACCTACGCGACCTGGTGGATCCGCCAGGCGATCGCCCGCGCGCTTGCCGACAAGGCGCGCACGATCCGCATCCCCGTGCACGTGGTGGAGAAGCTCAACAAGATCGGCCGGGCCGAGCGCAAGCTCGTGACCGAGCTGGGTCGTGAGCCCACCCCCGAGGAGATCGCCGAGCACACGGGGATCGAGCCCGACGAGGTCGAGTCGATCAAGCGCTCGGCGCAGGCGCCGGTTTCGCTCGAGAAGCCGGTCGGCGATGAGGAGGAGTCCGAGTTCGGGCAGTTCATCGCCGACGAGCGGGCCGAGTCGCCCTACGAGCGGGCCGCCGAGATCCTCACCAAGGAGGCGCTGCGCGAGGCGCTCGAGAACCTCTCCTACCGGGAGCGGCGCGTGCTGGAGCTGCGCTACGGCCTCGGCGGCGAGCACCCGCGCACGCTCGACGAGGTCGGCCGCACGTTCAATGTGACGCGCGAGCGGATCCGCCAGATCGAGAACCAGTCGCTGAAGAAGCTGCAGTCGCTGGCCGAGGCGCAGAAGCTGCGCGACGTGGCGTAGGCGGCTCGCGTCCAACAACTCGCCGGCGGGCTTCAAGACACCGCCCCGCGCTGCCGATTCGAACACCATGTTCGACATCGACGCCGCCCTGATGAAAGTCATCGAGACCGAGGCCTCCGACCTCCATCTCAAGGTCCCCGCCCCGCCGATCATCCGCACCCACGGCACGCTCGAGCCCGTCTCGGGTGCGGAGCCGCTCCAGCCCGAGGACACGGAGCGCACCCTCTTCCACATGCTCACCGACGAGAACAAGCTCGAGGCGTTCCGCAACGAGCGCGAGGTCGACTTCTCGTACTCGGTGCCAGGCGTCGCCCGCTTCCGCGTGAACGCCTTCGTCCAGCGCGGGTCGGTCTCGATCGTCTGCCGCGCCATCCCCATCCAGATCAAGACCGCGCAGGAGCTGATGCTGCCGCCGGTGATCGACGAGATCGCCGACGAGGAGCGCGGGCTCGTGCTGCTCACCGGCACGACCGGCTCGGGCAAGTCCACCACGCTCGCGGCGATGATCAACCACATCAACTCCAGCTACGCGAAGCACATCGTCACGATCGAGGACCCGGTCGAGTTCCTCCACCGCGACAAGCTGTCGATCATCAACCAGCGCGAGGTGGGCGAGGACACGGCCTCGTTCGCGCGGGCGCTGCGGCGCGTGCTGCGCCAGGACCCCGACGTGATCCTGATCGGCGAGATGCGCGACGAGGAGACGGTCCGCACCGCGCTGTCGGCGGCCGAGACCGGGCACTTGGTGCTCTCGA
This sequence comes from Thermoleophilaceae bacterium, assembly GCA_050693815.1. Classification (GTDB taxonomy): domain Bacteria; phylum Actinomycetota; class Thermoleophilia; order Solirubrobacterales; family Thermoleophilaceae; genus JACVRW01. The sequence goes on from JBOGXS010000279.1 coordinate 2,845, forward strand.
CGATCCACACGGTGGACGCGGCGGAGTCGGTCAACCGCATCATCGACTTCTTCCCGCACGCCGAGCAGCGCCAGGCGCGCGCGATGCTGGCCGGTACGCTGAAGGCCGTTGTCTCTCAGCGACTCGTGCCCACCCCCGACGGGCACGGCCGGGTGGCCACGTGCGAGATCCTGCGGATGACCGGCCGGGTGAGGGACATGATCATCAACTCCGACGAGACCGGACGGCTGCCCGAGGTGATCTACGAGGGCGCGTATTACGGCATGCAGACGTTCGACCAGGCGCTGCTGGGGCACGTGCAGGCCGGCCGGGTGGCGATGGACGACGCCCTCAAGGCGGCCACGCACCCGCACGACTTCAAGCTGCTCGTGAGCTCGGACGGCCAGCGCCATACCTCCGTGGAGAGTGTCTTCTCCTCCGAGGAGAACCCGGAGGAGCCGAGCGCCCCGGCGGTCAGCGGCGTGCCCGGAGCACCCGCAGCCTGACCTTCGCGCGTCCGGCGAAGCGGACGTCGTCCGAGCGCAGCACCACGCGCGGCCTGGCGCGGCGACGGAACCTCGCCGTGATGCCGAGCGGGCGCTCGATGGCCGCGACCCTGCGGGCCAGCTGGCGCACGGTGCGCGGGCCGGTCTGAGCCGGGCGGGCGCGGTCGCGTCCGGGGGCGGGGCGCGTCCGTCCGCCGACGGGCGCGGCGCCCGTTCGTCCCGCGAGGCCGTCGGCGATCAGGTCGATGAAGAAGACCTCGTCCAGCGAAAAGGCGTTGCCGGCGAGCACCAGGGTGCGTGGCGCGGCCCCGTCGACCGTGAAGGTGACCATGCGCTCACGCAAACCGGCGGGCAGAGCCACGGTCACGTGGTAGGCCCCTGAGCTC
>JBOGXS010000280.1:0-4791 GCA_050693815.1 Thermoleophilaceae bacterium
GCTGTTCCGGCGCGCGCCCCGTGGCCGCTCAAGTCGTTCGTAGTCGCCCTCGTGGACTATCTGGTTGCGGCGTCTGACGATCGCGTTCAGGCGGATGCGGATCTGAGTAGGGGTCCTTGAGGGGTTCGTTTCCTTCCCAATCGCCTCAGGCTCAGTAATCCAACGGGTGAAGCTGTCTCAGTCGAGCTTGGCAGAGAGGGATTGAGCATGCTGGGGCGGACTGGATGTGGTTCATCAACGAGGACTGGCCCGATGGTCCGCGCCGCAGACTTTCGAGCCGGTCCTAGGGAATCCTCCGGCGCTTCGAGAAGCTCCCCGATGAAGTCGGAAACGCGATTCAGCGCGCTCTACGAAGAACACCCGCACAGACTCCAGCGTCTCCGCAAGCGCCTGCGCGAGTGGGCCGGGCTCACGACGGAACACCCGACTTGGGCGCAACTTCGGGATATATTCGGGATACGCTTACCTCGCGTAAGCCTGCTGCCGCGCAAAAACTCAGCAGTTAGCAGGGCTCTTCTGATGGGCCGGGCTGGAATCGAACCAGCGACCGACGGATTATGAGTCCGCTGCTCTGACCGCTGAGCTACCGGCCCCGCCGCCACGGTAGCTCAAGGCAGCACCAGCAGGGCATCGTTCACCTGGGCGCCCGGCGCGACCGGCCTCTGCCCCTACAGCGCCTTCTCCACCGCCGCCTCCAGCTCGCGGGGGCTGAACGCTCCCTCCAGCCGGGCGACCACCCGGCCGTCGGCGTCCACCGTGAAGGCCCACGGCTCCGTGGGGAGGTTCCAGGCCGCCAGCTGCGGGCGGTAGCCCTTCTGGACGTCGTTGTCCACGAAGACCTCCATGTGGATGAACTCCGCCTGGTCCTCGTACTCGGCCTTGACCTGCTCGGCCACGTCCACCACCGGCCCGCACACGCGGCTCTGGCACAGCCGCGGCGTGGCGAAGGTGAGCACGATCGGCCTCTCTCCCACCACGTCGGCGAAGTCGGAGTCGTGCTGGGTCGAGGGTGGCACGCGGGTGTCGATCTGCTCGAGGTCGCCTCCCACGTCGGCCTCGGTCGGGGTGTGGATGACGGGCGCGCGCTCGCCCGGGGCGGGGACGAGGTCGTCCTTCCTCACGGTGAGCTGCGGGAGCGCCGAGGTGGCCGCCACGAGCCGCCCGTCGCGCCGGGCCATGCCCAGGATCTCGTACTTGCCCGGCTTGTCGAACGGCAGCTCGGTCACGTAGACGAACTTGGCGGCGTCCGGATCGGCGGCGGACGACTGGCTGCGGAACTGGGTGTCCACCTGGAGCGACTCCGCGCGCGCCACGAACGGCCCGCGCGCCTCGCCGCCCCCGGCGCGGGCGACGTACACGGCCGCGGCCGCGTCGGCGATCTGATCGCGGCCCGGGGTGAACAGCCCGAAGCCAAAGCGGTTGTCGCCCACCACGAACTGACTCGTCGAGGGCGCCAGGACGGGCCCACCGGAAGGCAGCTCCTCGTAGAGCTCCAGGAGCGTCTTGCCCTTCGCGCTCGGGAACTGGCCGGCGCTAGCCGGCGGAGGCGGCTGGCTGGCCGGCTCCTCGCCGTCGTCGCCTCCACAACCCGAGGCCACGAGAGCGCAGGCAAGGAGGCCGGCGAGGATGAGGGGGCGGGGATTCACGGTCCGGCGAAGGCTAGGGGATAGGCTTGCGCCGCTTTGCCAGCTCGCGCAGCACTCGTCACGGGCGGCTCGAGGGGGATCGGGCTGGCCATCGCCCGCGCGCTGGGCGAGGACGACTACGGCATCACGCTCTCCGCCCGGCGCCCCGAACCGCTGGAGGCCGCCGCCGAACAGCTACGCGACGCCGGCCTCGACGTGCAGTCCGTGCCGGCCAACGTGGCGGACGAGGAGGAGATCAAGAGGCTCGTCTCCGCCCACCGCGACAGGTTCGGCCGTCTCGACGTGCTGGTCAACAATGCCGGCGTCGGGATCGGAAACATGGTTGCCGACATGCCCACGAAGAGCCTCGACCTCCAGCTCGGCGTGAACCTGCGCGCCGTCTACCTGATGGCGCGCGAGTGCATCCCGATGCTCAAGGAGGCGGGCGCCGAGCACGGCAAGGCGCTGATAGCCAACACCGCCTCGATGGCCGGCAAGCGCGGCCAGGCCTGGTTGTCGGCCTACTCGGCCACCAAGTTCGGCGTGGTCGGGCTCAGCCAGGGCCTGCACAACGAGCTCGCGGGCGACGGCATCCAGGTGACCGCGCTCTGCCCCGGCTTCGTGGCCACCGACATGACCGACTGGATCGAGGGTCAGGTGCCCAAGGGCGAGATGATCCAGCCAGAGGACCTCGCCGAGGCGATCCGCTTCGTGCTACGCACCTCGTCCCACTGCGTCGTCCCGGAGATCCAGTTCATCCGCCCGGGCGACACCGAGCTCTGACACCGCCCGCTCGTACTCGTCGAGGCGCCGGAAGGGACGCAGCCAGGCCCAGCCGGGCTGGTGGCGCAGCTCACGCCCGCGGTGGCGCTCGCCGGTGGGCCGGCGCCGCTTCGGAACGTCCCGCAGCGACGGCGTCTCGTCGAGCGTCACGCTCGCCTCGAGCATCGCGCGCAGGGTGTTGACCTCGCGATCGGTGGCCGGGCGGGGACGGCGGCGCGCTTGCGTGTAGCGGTCCCACGCCCGCGCGAAGCTGGCCAGGCTGGTGCGCCCGCCGTTGCGGTGCGCGGCGAGCATCGGGCAGATTCCGCCGTGGCGGTCCGTGTAGGCGCCCACGATGATGCGGTTGGCCTCGATGCCCTCCAGCATCGCCTTGCGGGTCTGCAGGGGAAGGCAGTCGACGGCGGTGCGGAGCTCGCGGGCTGGGCGTCGGCGTCTCATGGCTCGGGACGTAGGATGCGCCTCCCAGGCGGACCGGCACAAGCGGCGAAAGGAGACTTGCATGCGGCTCGGCCTCGCGTTGGGCTACTGGGGCTTCGGCCTGACCGCCGAAGACCAGATCGCGCTGGCGCGCACGGCCGAGGAGGCGGGATTCGACTCGGTGTGGACCGCCGAGGCGTACGGCTCGGACGCCGCCACGCCGCTGGCCTGGTTCGCAGCCCAGACCGAGCGCGTCAAGCTCGGCGCGGCAATCCTCCAGATGCCGGGTCGCTCGCCCGCGATGACCGCGATGACGGCGGTCACGCTCGACCACCTCTCTGGCGGCCGGTTCCTGCTCGGGCTCGGCACGTCCGGACCGCAGGTGGCCGAGGGCTGGCACGGGCAGCGCTTCGGCCGCCAGCTCGCGCGCACGCGTGAGTACGTGGAGATCGTGCGCAAGGCGCTGGCCCGCGAGCGGCTCGTCTACGAGGGCGAGACCTATCGCCTGCCGCTGCCCGACGGCCCGGGCAAGGCGCTGAAGCTGATGCTCGCGCCCGTCCAGGAGCGGATCCCGATCTACATCGCCGCGATCGGGCCGAAGAACACCCAGCTCGTGGGCGAGCTCGCCGACGGCTGGCTGCCGGTCTTCTTCTCCCCCGAGCACGTGGACGGCTCGCGCGCCCTGCTCGAGGAAGGCGCCGCCAGGGCGGGCCGCTCGCTCGACGGCTTCGACATCGCCCCCACCGTCCAGGTGTCGATCGACGACGACCTCGATCGCGCCCGCGACGCGATGCGCCCCTTCGTGGCCCTCTACGTGGGTGGGATGGGCTCGCGCGAGAGGAACTTCTACAACCAGCTGGTGCGGCGCTACGGCTTCGACGACGCCGCGCAGGAGATCCAGGACCTGTACCTGGACGGCAGGAAGGACGAGGCGGCGGCGGCGATCCCGGTCGAGCTGATCGACCAGGTGACGATGTGCGGCCCGCGCGAGCGGGTCAGGGAGCGACTCGAGGTCTACCGCGAGGCCGGCGTGGGCACGCTGATCGTCTCGGCGATGGACCTCGAGCTCGAGCGGCGCAAGCGCACGATCCGCGAGCTCGCGGAGATGCTCTGAGCCCCGATCCACCGATCCTGACGGCCAGTTCCGGCGGATCGGGTCTGAGCCGGCGGCGGCGGATCCTGCTCGCCGCCTTCGGCGACCCGGGCCACGCCTTCCCGGCGATCGCGCTGGGCCGCGAGCTCGCCGGGCGCGGGCACGACGTGACGCTCGAGACGTGGTCGCGCTGGCGCCTGCACGTGGAGCGCGAGGGGATGCGCTTCAGGGCGGCGCCGGAGTACCAGGTCTTCCCCACCCGCGAGCGGCCGCTCAAGCCGTACGCCGCCGCGGTGCGCGCCTCGGCCGAGACCCGGGAGATCATCCGCGAGCTCGATCCCGAGGTGGTGGTGGCCGACATCCTCACGGTGGCCGCCGGGCTGGCCGCCGAGCTCGAGGAGCGGCCCTGGGTCACGATCGTGCCGCACGTGCTTCCGATGGGCGAGCCGGGGTTCCCGGTCTACGCGCTGGGCGGGGTCTACCCGCGCACCGCGCTCGGGGCCCGGCTGTGGCGCTCGCTGCTTCCGGTGCCGATGAAGGGCGAGGAGCAGGGTCGGCGGGAGCTGAACGGGACGCGCGAGCGGGTCGGGCTCCCGCCGCTCGGCCACGTGCACGGCGGGATCTCGCGGCGGCTTGCGCTGGTGGCGACCTTTCCCCAGCTCGAGTACCCGCGCCGAGCGCCGGAGCCCTGGCTGCGCGTGACCGGGCCGCTGCTCTGGGAGCAGCCCTTCGGCGAGGTTCCGGACCCGCCCGGGGAGGGCCCGCTCGTGCTGGTGGCCCCGAGCACCTCCCAGGACCCCTCGCATCGGCTGCTGCGCGCCGCGCTGGCCGGCCTGGCCGGCGAGCCCGTGCGGGTGCTGGCCAGCACTAACC
>JBOGXS010000281.1:0-12561 GCA_050693815.1 Thermoleophilaceae bacterium
CCTCGTAGCAGACGCGCGCGTCGGGCCAGCGCGCGAGTGCCCGCTCGATCGCCTCGTGGTCATAGGCCAGCGTGCGCTCCTCAAGCAGCTCGTCGGCGCGCACCGCCGCCAAGCGGATCGAAGCTGCGTGAACGTCCAGCCCGACGGATACCGTCGTGCTCGTAAAGTCAGTCATGGTCGGCGACCTCCGAATGTGGCTCTACCGGGCCCACCCCGGCAACCCACGAACATGCGCAGGCGCCGACCACTCTCAACAAACAACCGGACGCCACCGCACCCGCGGCAGCTCCATCCTGTCTAGCGCCGCAGCTCTGCTTCGACGTGCGCCCGGAACGCCTGCGCCGCCTCACGAGTGCGGGGGCCCTCCTCGAAGTCCACGTCCTCCACCGCCCCGATCGACTGCACCTCGCGCAGCGTCGAGGCCAGGAACGCCTCGCGCGCGGCGAACAGGTCGTCCATCGGGCAGGGCCGCTCCTCCACGTCGAGCAGGCGGGTGAGCCGGTCGCGCGTGATCGAGGCGAGGATGTGCTCGTCGAGCGGCGGGGTGCAGAGCGTGCCGTCGCGGGCGACCCAGAACAGCGTCGAGGTCGGCGCCTCCAGCACGCGGCCGTGGGGGGTCACGAGCAGCGCCTCGTCGAAGCCGCGCTCCTGAGCGAGCCGCGTGGTGAGCATGTTGGCGCCGTAGGAGAGCGACTTGATCCCGTCCAGCACCCGCGTCGGCGCGTAGGTCACGAAGCCCAGCCGGACCCCCGGTGGCTTCGGCGCGATCGACTCGGTGAGCAGCAGGCGCCGCCCGCCGCGCGTGACGACGATGCGCAGCAGGCCGTCGAAGGAGGCGCCCCCGCGCGCCTCGAGCAGCTCCGGGATCTCGTCCTCGAGCGCGGAGCGGAACACGTCGGGCAGCCGCAGGTTCGCGCCCGAGCGCTCGAGCCGGTCGAGGTGGTCGGCGAGGGTGAACGGCGTCCCGTCGTACACGCGGATCACCTCGAACACCCCGTCGCCTCGAAGGAGGCCCTCGTCGGTCGCCGGCAGGGTCAGCTCGTCGGCGGCGCCGATCCGCCCGTCGATCGAGCCGATCTCGGCGGTGGTCGTGGGCGCGGCCACTTCGTCTGCCATGGTTGGCATGTTCTCAGAGAGGAGCCTCCGTGCCAGACCAGACCCGCGACCCGGTCCACCGCGCCCGCTACTCGTTCGAGCCCGACGGGGAGAACCTGATCGTCGACACCTGGCTCGAGCCCGGCGGCCGCCTCCCGCCGCACCTCCATCCGAATCAGGAGGAGCGCTGGTCGGTGGTGGACGGCGAGGCTCGCTTCCAGCTGGGGAGCGAGAAGCGCGTGCTCCGCCCGCCCGACGGCGAGGTGGTGGTCCGGCCGGGCACCAAGCACGGCATCGAGAGCGTCGGCCACGCGGAGGCGCACCTGCGATGCCACGTGGTCCCCGCCCGCGGCCTGCAGTCCTTCCTCGAGGAGAGCGCCGCGGCCGCACGCGAGGGCCTCTTCCGCCGCGGCGGGATCCCGCGCAACGTGCGCGGAGCCCGCTGGGCGGCGACGTTCCTGGCCCGCCACCGCGACGACGTGGTGATGTCCTTCCCGCCCCGCTTCGTCCAGTCGGCGATGATCGCGCTGCTGGGGCGCTGACCGCGATGGGCCGTGAAGGAATCGAACCTTCAACCTTGAGATTAAGAGTCTCCTGCTCTGCCTAGTTGAGCTAACGGCCCGGATACCTACCGTGCGCACTCGGCCGAGCCGAGTGCTTCCGGCCTCAGCGAGTTTAGAAGACGCTTCCGCGCCTGCTCACTCCGCCGTGCTCACGGCGGCCAGGGCGTCGTCGCGCGACGAGTGGATCGGGAATACGCGGTCGAGGCCGGTGATCTCGAAGATCTTCGTGATGTTGTCGTCCGTGCACACCAGCGCCAGCGAGCCGCCGGCGGGGCGCAGGCGCTTGACGCCGCCGACCAGGACGCCCAGCGTCGTCGAGTCGATGAACGTGGCCTTGGACAGGTCGACGACGATCTGCTTCTTACCCGACTCGATCAGCTCGACCATCCGCTCCTTGAACTCGGGGGCGGTGTATAGATCGACCTCGCCGCCGAGCTCGATCACGTGGGTGGCGTCGTCGATGGCCTCGTCTTCGATGTGGAAGTTCACGCTTCTCCCTGGGTTCGTCCGTTGATCCACAGCCCTGGCGGGGAGCCGAAAGGGTACGGCAGGCGTCCGCTCACTGCTGCGGCGGGGTGCCGGCCTGCCCCGAGGGGGCGGGCTTCTTGAACTGCTCGGCCTGCTTCTCGACCTGCTTGCGCAGGTCCTCCGGCGCCAGGGAGACCGCCTTCTGCGCGGCCAGGTCGGCCGTGCGGGTGTCCCCCGCCGCCGACGCCCGCTGCACCAGCGCCAGATAGGCCTGGGGGGTGTTCTCGGCCTCGGCCACGATCCGCATCGCCTCCGCGGCCTGCTCTGGCTGGGCGAGCGCGTTCTGCTCGTAGATCACGAGCGCCACGCGGGCCAGCGAGCTGTCGACCTTGCCCTCCTCGACCTCGAGGTAGCGCTGCCAGTACTGGGCCGCCTGGCGCAGCTCGTCCCTGGCCTCCTCGGGGTACTGCTGCTGGCCCGTCGCCAGCTGCGCGCCGGCGAGCGAGAAGTTGTCGCGCACCAGCGCCTTGAGCGCCACCTCGTCGCGCGGGTTGGCCTCCAGGCGCTCCTCGAAGCGGTCGATGCGGTCCTCGAGCGCGCTGTTGGCGTCGCCGCCGCCGCTGCGGTCGCTGAAGGCGTCGAACAGCCCGCCGGACACGTCCCCGCCGATCCCGAAGAACACGAGCCCGCCGCCCATCAGCACGGCGAGCGTGAGGTACGTGGCCTGCACCGCTCGGCGCCGGCGCCCTCTGAGGTCGAACAGCATCCTGGGCGAAGGCTAGTGAACCGATCCGCGTGCACTCGGCCGAGCCGAGTGCTTGCGGCTACCCAGACCCCTCCGGGGCGGGCTCTTCCGGCACCTCCGACATGGGCCGGCCCCAGGCCGACGCGAGCACGATGCTGAGCTCGTAGAGGAGGTAGAGCGGGATCGACTCGAGGATCAGGGTGACCGGGTCGAGCGTCGGCAGCAGCGACGCGATCACGACGATGGCCACGATCGCGTAGCGGCGCGAGCGGCGCAGCTTTGCCGCGTTCGTGACCCCCAGCTTGCAGGCGGCCAGCACGCCCACGGGGATCTGGAATCCGAGCCCCATCGCCAGCATCAGCAGCGTGACGAACGAGTAGTAGTCGCGCGCGCGGACCTGCGTGTTGAACTCGTCCGCGTTGAAGCTCAGCAGGAAGTCCAACGCGGGGGTGAGCACCACGAAGTAGCAGAACACCACGCCGGTCACGAAGAGGAGCGGCACGAGCAGGAGCAGCGGCGTGGCGACCTTGCGCTCGGTGGGGCTGAAGGCGGGCAGGACGAAGGCGTACACCTGGTAGAGGATCACCGGCAGCGAGATCAGGAGGGCGGCGTAGGCCGAGTTCGTCAACGTGGTGTAGAAGGCCTCGGCCGGCCCCAGCGTGATGGGCTCCTCGACGTCGCTCGGCAGCGGCGCGTTGACGATCTCGAGCACCAGGTCGTTCTGCCAGGCGGTGAGGGCCCAGGCGGCGCCGAAGGCCAGCGCCGAGATGACCAGCCGGCTGCGGAGCTCGTCCAGGTGGTCGATGACCGAGAGCCGGTCCTCGTGCGATATGGGCCGGATGCGCCGCACGCCCTACGCGGCCTGGCTGGTTAGGGCTTCTGCTCGGACGCCGTGGTCCGGCTGGCCGTCTCGGGCTCGTCCGCCGCGCCCTCGGGCAGCTCGTCCTTGTCCTTGCCGGTGACCGAGTCCTTGAACTCGCGCATCCCGCGCCCGAGCGAGCGACCCAGGTCGGGCAGCCGCTTGGGCCCGAAGATGATCAGGACGATCACGAGGATGACCACGATCTCGAGTGGGCCTGGGGTCCACATGGCCGTACCCATGGTAGCGGCGCGGCTCCCGTCGGTCGTTGCTGAGAGGATTTCTGGCGTGACGACATCGGTGCTCTCGGATGGGACGATCCGGCGGCTGGTCGAGGAGGGTCGGATAAGGATCGACCCGTGGGATCCCCGCATGGTCCAGCCGGCGAGCATCGACCTGCGCCTCGGCCGCTCATTCCGTGTCTTTCACAACCACAAGCTGCCCGCGATCGATCTGGCGGAGCCGCCTCAGGGAGTCACCGAGCTGGTCGAGGTCGACCAAGACCAGTCCTTCGTGATCCATCCCGGGGAGTTCGTCCTCGGCACCACCGAGGAGTGGGTCGAGCTGCCAGACGACATCGTGGCTCGAATAGAGGGGAAGAGCTCGTTGGGGAGGCTTGGCCTGATCGTCCACGCCACCGCCGGCTTCGTCGACCCCGGCTTCAAGGGGACCCTCACGCTCGAGATCACGAACCTCACGCGGGTGCCCATCGTCCTCTGGCCGAGCAAGCCCATCGCCCAGCTCTCCTTCATGGCGCTCGACCGGGCGGCCGAGCGTCCGTACGGGCATCCCGAGCTCGGCAGCCACTACCACGGGCAGACCGACGCAACCGAGTCGCGCTACGAGGGCGGGCCGGCCGAGCGCTCGCTTCGCGAGTAACGACCGGCCCGGAAATCTCCACTTCAAGTTCGGACGCGCCGTGCCGATACCGGGAGCAGAGGATGCGAGAGATGGAGAGCCACGGCGAACAGACCCACTTCGTGAAGCGCGTGGTCCTTCCGAGCGGGAAGACGATCGAGGTCGTCTACTTCAAGGAGGCCGGCCGGCCCCAGCCCGTGGCGGAGCTGCCGGTCGGCGCCGCGCCCGAGGCTCCCGTCCATCCCCCCGCCGAGTCCGACCAGTACCTCCACGTCTGCATCGAGTGCTCCTCGGACCTCGTCTACCCGGTCCAGTGGGAGGAGTCCGGTCCGGAGAACTGGAGCGTCCTGCTCCACTGCCCCAACTGCGACGTCTACCGCGAGGGCGTCTTCGCCCAGGACACGGTTGAGAGCTTCGATGAGGAGCTCGACCGCGGCGCCGACGCGCTCGCCCGCGACTACAAGCGGCTGATGCGCGCCAACATGGCCGACGAGATCGAGCGCTTCGTGGGCGCCCTGTCGGTCGACGCGATCCTGCCCGAAGACTTCTGAGCCGCCGCCCCGCCGCTCAGGCGTAGCGCTCCACCACGCCGTCGGCCACCAGGTCGAGGGCGGCGCGGCGGGCGTCCGGCAGGTCGAGCCCCGCCAGCGACCGCTTCGCCTCGCTCACGTGCGCGAGGGCCTGCTCGCGCGCATCCTCAAGCGCGCCGGTGGCGGCGATCCGCTCGCACAGCGCCTCCGCCCGCTCGGGCGTGAGTCCCGGGTCGAGCGCTCTCAGGGCGCGGTCGCGCGGGCGGGCCAGGATCAGCGGCAGCGTGACGGTGCCGTCCAGGATGTCGGTGCCGCGTGGCTTGCCCGTACGCTCGGCGGGTCCCGACACGTCGAGCACGTCGTCGAGCATCTGGAATGCGAGGCCGACTCGCTCGCCGAAGCAACCCACCGCGTCGGCCAGCCCGGGCCGTCCGCCCAGCACGGCGCCGAGCCGGCACGAGGCCTCGAACAGGCTCGCCGTCTTGAGCCGGCAGCGCTGGAGGTAGCGCTCCTGGCTCACGTCCTCGCTCCAGGCGTCGACGCGCTGCATCAGCTCGCCGCGGGCCAGCGCGCTCGACGCCGCCGACAGCGCCCGCACCGCGTCGGCGCTGCCGGTCGAGGCGAGCTCGGCGAAGGCGCGCGAGAAGAGCAGGTCCCCGGTCGCCGTGGCCGCGCTCCGACCGCCCTCCGCGAACACCGTGGGACGGCCCCGCCTCAAGGGCGCCCGGTCGAGCACGTCGTCGTGCACGAGCGTCGCCATGTGGAGCAGCTCGACCGCCACGCCGGCTGCAACCAGGCGCTCGCCGGCGTCGCGGTCGGCGCACAGGAACACGAGCATCGGCCGCAGCCGCTTGCCACCCGCCGCCAGGGTCCCCGTCGCGTGGCGCGCCAGCTCGGCCCCGTGTCCCTCGACCACCTCGCCCAGTCGCGCCTCGGTGCGCTCGAGCAGCCGGGCCAGCTCGGTGCCGCCGGCGGCGAGCACCGCCCCGAGCTGGGCCTGGGCGGTGTTCACGATGCCCGCACCCCGACGTGGATCGCGATGATGCCTCCCGCCGTCAGCAGCCAGCGCACCTCCCCGAGCCCGGCCCTGCTCATCCGCGCGGCCAGCTCGCGCGGCCCGGGAAAGCGGCGCACGCTCGAGGGCAGGTAGCTGTAGGCGTCACGATCGCCGGCCGCGCGCCCCAGTGCGGGCACCAGGCGGTCGAACCAGAGCCGGAAGAACCAGGACAGCGGCGGCTTCTGGGGCGTGGTGATCTCCAGGATCACCACCCGTCCGCCGGGCCGCGTCACGCGGGCCAGCTCGGCGAGCCCGCGCTCCAGGTCGGCGAAGTTGCGCGCCCCGAAGCCCACGGTCGCCGCGTCGAACTCGCCGTCCTCGTACGGCAGGTCGAGCGCGTTGCCCTGCACCCATTCGATTCCGGGCGCCTTGCCTTGGGCCAGCTCCAGCATCGGCGCGGAGAAGTCGAGCCCGACGACCGCGGCGCCGCGACCGGCGAGCTCCACGGCCAGGTCGCCGGTGCCGGTGGCCACGTCAAGCGCCCGCGAGCCCGGCTCGACACCCGCCAGGTCCGCCGCGCGCGCCCGCCAGCGGTGGTGCATGCCGGCGGTCATGACCGAGTTCATCAGGTCGTAGACGCGCGCGATGCGGTCGAACATCGCGCGCACCTGGGTCTCGGGCAGGGCGCCAAGGCCCGAAGCACCGGGGCCGGCTCTGGTCACCTTGGGCTACTCCTCGCCCTTGAGCGAGGCGACGTACTCGACGAGCTTGTCGAACTGCTCGGGGTTCTCCTGCTGGAACTCTCGGTAGGGAGGCATCGGCGGCGTGGGGTTCACGAGCGTCCGGGCGATGGCGTCGGGGCCCAGCCGCTTTCCGATCTCCGTCAGGCTCGGGCCCAGCGTGTTGCCGTTCTCGCCGATCTTGTGGCACGCGAGGCAGCCGGCCGAGGCGGTGATCTCCTTGCCCTCCTCGAAGCGCGGCGCCGTGGCCAGGTCGATCTCGGTGGGCGCCCCGGCCAGCGCGCCCAGCACGCTCAGGTAGGTCATCGCGGCGATCGTGGCGATGCCGGCCATAGTGGCGATCGGGCGCCGGAGTGGATGTCGCTCCGGCCCACGGTCGTAGAAGGGCAGGAGCAGCAGGAGCACCAGGCACACCGTGGGGATGCCCACGGTGGCGAGGAAGACCAGCTCGGGCGGCTTGACCACGCGCAGCAGCTCGAACAGGAAGAAGAAGTACCACTCGGGCCTGGGCGTGTAGGTGGTGGTGGTCGGGTCCGCCTTGGGGCCGAGCTCGGCGCCCAGCACGACCGCCATCAGGATGATCACGCCGAGCGTGATCGAGGCCATCGCGCCGTCCTTGGCCACGGCGTAGGGGAAGAACGGCTTGCCCTGGTTCTTCAGGATCGAGTACTCGCGCAGGTACTGCTCGCGCTCCCTGGCGTTCACGCGGCCTCAGACCTCCTCGGTGAGCAGGTCCTTCTTCTCGGCCCTGAGCCACGGCGGCGCCGTGGTGCCGAGCTTGGCGACCAGGTAGAGGTGTGCGCCGAGCAGGGCGGCGATCAGGACGGGGATGAGCAGCATGTGCAGCGCGTAGAAGCGGCTGATCGTGGTGGGGCCGAACTCGGCGCCGGCGCGCAGGAAGTCGGCCAGGTAGGGCCCCACGATCGGCCCCGACGCGTTCAGGTTGACCGCCACCACCGTGGCCCAGAACGAGCGCTGGTCGAAGGGCAGCAGGTAGCCGGTGAGGCCCATCATCAGGGTCAGGACCAGCAGCACGACGCCGATCACCCAGTTCAGCTCGCGCGGGTACTTGTAGGCGCCGAAGAAGAAAGTGCGCCCCATGTGCAGGAAGATCAGGATGATCATCACGGTCGAGCCCCACTTGTGCATGCCGCGCACGAGCTCGCCCAGGAACACCTCGTTCGTGATGCGCGACGCCGACTCGTAGGCACGCGTCGGGTCGGGCTCGTAGTACATGGCCAGGAACACGCCCGTGACTGCCTGCGAGAGGAAGGCGAATAGGGTGGCCGACCCGAGCGTGTAGTACCAGTTGGTGCCCTTGGGGACCTTGCGGTAGAGGAAGCCGCGCAGGAAGGGGGTGCTGCCCGTCCGCTCGTCGAGCCAGCCGACGACGCCGGCGACGCCCTCGACGGCCTGGTCCTTGACCGTCGGCTTGGCGGCCGGCGCGCCGTTCTTGCCGTCGCGGTCGTGACCGGGGCGCTTCGGGCTTGGCCGAAGCGCCTTGGGGCGCGGAGGCGTGGGGAGCTTCATATCGTCGGCCTCGACGGGTAGAGGTACTGCCACAGGCCGTCCAGGTGGTTGGACGGGTCGCGCGGCGAGAAGCGCTCGAAGCTCGAGTTGACCGAGAAGCGATCGCCCACCTCCACTCGCCCGCCCCTGACGCGCGTGTAGAAGCGGTCGAGCGGACGCACCGGCGGGCCGCCCTCGACCTCGCCCTCGAAGCCGTACACGCCGCCGTGGCAGGGGCAGACGAACTTCTGGGACGCCTGGATGTAGCGCACCGGGCAGCCCACGTGGGCGCAGCGGGTGGAGATGGCCACGTACGGCTGGGCGTCCTGGCCCTCGACCGTGGTGTCGCGCTCCTGGTTGAAGCGGCGCACGTAGACCGTGGTCTTCCCGGGATCGCCCACCTCGGGCACGAGGTTGATGACCGACTGGACGTAGGACTCGTCGTTGAAGTCGCCCTCGGGACCCACGTCCTGCCAGCGGGTGGGGATGGTGTCCTCGAACACCGGCCCGAGCGCGAAGCCGAGCCCGGGAAGCGCGATCGCCGCCACCGCGACGCCGCCGGCAAGCTGTGCGCCGCCCTCCATCAGCCGGCGGCGCGTGACGGTCTCGCCCTCGAACGCACCGGCGGTGCCACGGCCTTCGGTGTAACGGGACTTCTTGTCGAACTTGGGTGGGTCTGCCACGGGTGAGAATCGCAGCCTAGCGCGCGGCCTCCGCCAGCACCCGGGCCGAGACGTCCCAGAGCGCCTCGGCCGCCTCGCCGCGGCCCTCGGCGTGCGCCTGGGCCGAGCGCGAGATCAGATCGGACAGCTCGGCCACCGCCGCGAGGTCGCCGCGCTCGGCGAGGCGGGCCAGGCCGAGGGCGTAGAGGGCGTCGCCGGCCAGCAGGCGCAGGTCCTCGTCCATGCCCTCGAACAGGCGTGGCGCGCCGTAGTGGAGCAGGTAGCCCTCGTAGACCGCCTCGAGCACGAAGCGGCGCTCACCCAGGCGCTCGCAGAACCGCGGCGGGCCCGGCTCGGCGACCGCGTGTGGGGCCAGCGAAGGCCCGGCGGCGGCGACCTCCGCGAGCACGGTCACCGCCGCGCCTCCCTGAACGCCTCCTCGGCCGCGGCAACGGTGCGCTCGACGTGGCCCTCGCCGTGGGCCAGCGACGGAAACCAGGCCTCGAACTGGGAGGGCGGCAGGTACACGCCGCGGTCGAGCATGGCGCGGGCGAAGGCGGCGAAGGCGGCGAGGTCGCAGGCCTTGGCGCCCGCGTAGTCCAACACCGGCTCGGCTGCGAAGAAGACCGTGAGCAGGCCGGGCACCCGCGCGACCGTGACCGCCACGTCCGCTGCCGTTGCGGCCGTGGCGAGCCCGTCGGCGAGCGCCTCGGTGAGCGCCTCGAGCCGGGCGTACGCCGGCTCGTCCAGGAGCCCCAGGGTCGCGAGCCCCGCCGCGGTGGCCAGCGGGTTCCCGGACAGCGTGCCGGCCTGGTAGACGTCGCCCGCCGGCGCCACTCGCTCCATCAGGTCGCGCCGCCCCGCATAGGCCGCCGCGGGCAGGCCGCCGCCGATCACCTTGCCGAGGATCGTCAGGTCGGGCGTCACGCCCTCGCGCTCCTGGGCCCCTCCGCGCGCGACGCGGAAGCCGCTGATCACCTCGTCGAAGACGAGCAGCGCGGCGGTCTGGTCGGCCAGCTCGCGCAGCCGGCCGAGGAAGCCCTCGCGCGGCGGAACGAGGCCCATGTTGGCCGGGTAGGGCTCGCAGACGATCGCCGCGAAGTCGCCGATCGGGAGCGCCTCGACGTCGTTCCACGGGACCACCGCCGTGTCGCCCGCCTGGGCGGCGGTCACGCCCGGCGAGGCCGGGATGGCCGCAGTGGCGAGCCCCGAGCCGGCCTCCGCGAGCAATCCGTCGACGTGGCCGTGGTAGGCCCCGGCGAACTTGAGGATCCGGTCACGCCCGGTGACGGCCCGCGCCAGGCGCAGGACGCTCATCGTGGCCTCGGTGCCGGACGAGGTCATGCGCATCATCTCGGCAGAGGGAACGCGCTCCACCACGGTCGCGGCCAGGTCCACCTCGGCCTCGGTCGGCGCGCCGAAGCTCGTGCCCGCCCCTGCCGCCGCGGTCACGGCCGCGACCACGTCGGGGTGGGCGTGGCCTGCGATGAGCGGCCCCCACGACATGACCCAGTCGACGTAGCGGTTGCCCTCCACGTCGACGATCTCCGCCCCCTCGCCACGCTCGACGAACACGGGGTCGCGGCCGATCGACCTCATCGCGCGGACGGGGGAGTTCACCCCGCCGGGCAGCAGCTCGAGCGCCCGCTCGTACGCGGCGGCCGAGCGCGCCGCCCGCGGGCGTGGTCCGCTTCCCGGCGCTACGCGTGCTCCGCTTCCCACTTCGCGTGCGCGTCGGTGAAGTAGAGGAGGCGGACCTTCTTGAACTCGGTCGAGGAGTAGAGCGTGCGGCGCTCCTCGATTCCGGTGTCGGCGGCGATCGTGTCGAGGACCGCGTCGCACTCCTCCTTCGAGCGCCCGTGGGCCATCGTGAAGACCGAGTAGGGCCAGTCCGGGTACGTGGGGCGCTGGTAGCAGTGCGAGATGCCGCGGTAGGCGGCCATGCGCGGCCCCAGCTCGAGCACGCGCTCCTCGGGCACCTTCCAGACCCCCATTCCGTTGGCCGAGAACCCCGCCCGGCGATGGAACAGGATCGCGGCCACGCGCCGCAGCGCCCGCCGCTCGCGCATGTTCTCCATGTGCTCGAGCAGCCTGGGCACGGGCATGCCGAGCTCGGCCGCTGCGCTCGCGAACGGCTCGGACACGGCCTCCATCGGTCCCTGGGTGGCCCGGATCACGGCAACGTCGAGCTCCGAGAGCTCGATCGCCTCCGGCTCCTCGTGGTCGATCGCCTGGGCCGCGGCGGCCAGCGCCTCGGTGCCCTTCTCCATCTCGAGGTCCATGCGGATCTTGAACAGGCGCAGGGTGGGCAGCTGGCGCACCGATTCGGCGCCGGTCAGCCTCCGCAGCACCTCGAGCGTGCCGTCGAGCCCGAGCCTCGAGCCGGGCTCGGTGGCGATCGTGAACCAGATGTTGAAGTCGTGGTCGCGCAGGTAGTTGTGCGAGACCCCTGGGTGCGAGTTGATGACCTTGGCCGCGCCCCAGGGGTGCTCGGGGTCGACCTTGGCCGCCACCAGCATGGAGCGGTAGCCGAGCACGCGGGTGTCGAAGATCGGCGTGATCTCGCGGATGATGCGCTCGTCCAGCAGGCGGGCGGTCCGGCGAAGGACCTCGTCCTGGGGCAGCTCGGCCAGGCGCGCCACCTCGGCGTAGGGGCGCTCGGCCAGCGGGAAGCGCCCCTGCAGCAGGTTGAGCAGGCGGCGATCGGCCTCGTCGAGGGCAACCGCCGCGCCGCCCCTGCGAGAGCGGGTCTTGGCTACCGCAGCCAGCGCGCCGCCTCCTTGGCGTGGTAGGTGATCACGATGTCCGCTCCCGCCCGCCTGATCGCGGTGAGCGACTCCAGCACCACCGCGCGCTCGTCGAGGTGGCCGACCGCCGCGGCGGCCTTGACCATCGCGTACTCGCCGCTCACGTTGTACGCGGCCACAGGCACCCGCGTGGCCTCCTTCACACGGCGGATCACGTCGAGGTACGGCAGGGCGGGCTTGACCATGACCACGTCCGCGCCCTCGCTCACGTCGAGCAGCGCCTCGCGCACCGCCTCCTCGGCGTTGGCGGGGTCCATCTGGTAGGTGCGCCGGTCGCCGAAGGCGGGCGCGGAGTCGGCCGCCTCGCGGAAGGGCCCGTAGAAAGCGGAGGCGAACTTGGCCGAGTAGGCCACGATCGGAAGGTCGGTGAAGCCCTCGGCGTCGAGCTGGGCGCGCAGGGCGCCGACCCGGCCGTCCATCATGTCGCTGGGCGCCACGGCGTCGGCGCCGGCGCGGGCGTGGGAGATCGCGGTGCGGGCGAGCAGCTCGAGCGTGGCGTCGTTGTCGACCGCGCCGCCGTCGAGCACCACGCCGCAGTGCCCGTGCGACGTATAGCCGCACAGGCAGACGTCGGTGATCGCCACCAGGTCGGGGTGCGCCTCCTTCAGGGCCCGCACGGCCAGCTGGACGACGCCCTCGTCGTCGTAGGCGCCCGAGGCCAGCTCGTCCTTCTCGGCCGGCAGGCCGAAGAGGAGCACCGCGGGAACGCCGAGCCCGTGGGCCTCGCC
>JBOGXS010000282.1:0-11199 GCA_050693815.1 Thermoleophilaceae bacterium
GAGCCGCCGCGCCGCGCGTCGCGCCTACCGCACGTCCAGCACGACCTTCCCGGTCGCGCCGCGCTCCTCGAGCAGCTGGAGCGCGTCTGCCGCCTGCTCCAGCGGGAAGCGGGCGCCCACTATCGGCCGCACGAAGCCCTCGTCGACGAGGCGGCCCACCTCGGCGCCGATCTCGCGGTTCACGTCGGGCTTGCCCATCGCATAGGCGCCCCAACCGGCGCCGACCACCTCGACGTTGTTGAGCAGCAGCCGGTTCACCCGCAGCTCGGGGATCGAGCCGCCGGTGAAGCCCACCACCAGGCAGCGGCCGCCCTCGGCAAGCGAGCGCAGGCTGTCGGTGAAGCGGTCGCCGCCCACGGGGTCGACCACCACGTCCACGCCGCCGCCCGACCACTCCCGGGCCTGGTCCTTCCACGGTCCGTCGGCGCGCACCACCTCGTCGGCGCCGGCCTCGCGCGCCACCCGCTCCTTCTCGTCGCTCGACACCACAGCGATCGTGCGGGCGCCGAGGCCCTTCGCCACCTGCAGCGTCGCCGTGCCCACCCCGCCGGCCGCGCCGTGCACCAGCACGCTCTCGCCCTCGGCCAGCCGGCCGCGCAGCCTCAGCGCGAACCAGGCCGTGTGGTAGTTGAGGACCAGGCCGGCACCCTGGGCGAAGTCGAGCTCGTCCGAAAGCGGGAAGGCGAGGAACTCGGGGGCCACGGCCACCTCGGCGAAGGCGCCGAGCATGCAGCCGGCAGCCACGCGGTCCCCCGCCGACACCGCCGCCCGGTCGGGGGCGCTGCGCACGATCCCGGCAACCTCGCTGCCGGGCACGAACGGAAGCGGCGGCTGGAGCTGGTACTGGCCGCGGCTCTGGAGCAGCTCGGGGAACGACACGCCGGCGGCGTGCACCTCGACCACCACGCCGCTGCCGGGCGTGAGCGTGTGCGACGGCTCGGGCTCGGGCAGGTCGGCGAGGGCAAGTCCCGAGCGCGGGCCGCTCAGCTCGGCGATCTGCACGGCGCGCATGGGAGCGCGGATCCTATTCGCGTACAGTCGAGCCGTGAACGAGCCCGCCATCCACCTCCGCGGAGTCGTCAAGCGGTTCGGCTCGATCACGGCCGTCGACGGCCTCGACCTCGACGTCCCGGGGGGGATCTGCCTCGGTCTGCTGGGGCCGAACGGCGCGGGCAAGTCGACCACGATGCGCCTCCTCACCGGGCAGGCGATCGCCGACGAGGGCGAGCTGCGCGTGCTCGGCCTCGAGCTGCCGCGCCAGGCCAAGCAGGCGCGCGCGCTGATGGGCGTGACTCCCCAGCTCGACAACCTCGACGTGGACGTGGCCGTGGAGGACAACCTGGCCGTGTTCGCCCGCCTCTACCGCGTGAAGGACGTGCGCGGCGCCGTGGACCGCGGGCTCGAGCTGGCCCGCCTGACCGGTCGCCGCACCGACGCGGTGGACAAGCTCTCGGGCGGCATGCGCCGCCGCCTGCTGCTCGCCCGCGGGCTGCTCCACGACCCCCGCCTGGTGCTGCTCGACGAGCCGACCGTCGGCCTCGACCCCCAGATCCGCACCGAGCTCTGGTCGCTGATCGACGGGCTGCGCACGCGCGGGGCCACGATCCTGATGTCGACGCACTACATCGAGGAGGCGCAGCGGCTGGCCGACGAGGTGGCGGTCATGGCGCACGGCAAGATCGTGGCCCGGGGTCGCCCGGCGGACCTGATCGCCGAGCACGCCGGGCGCGAGACGGCCGAGGTCTACGCGCCGCCCGAGCGGCTCGCCGAGGTGCGCCAGACCGCGGAGTCGCAGGGCCTGCGGGTGCGCCCCGCCGGGCCGGCCATCGCGATCGTGGGGGCCGAGCGCGCCACCGACGGCGCGATCCCGCCCGAGGCCGTCCGCCGGGCGGCGTCGCTCGAGGACGTGTTCGTGCTGCTCACGGGGGAGGAGGCGGAGTGACAGCATCGGTGCGCACCCGGCCGAGCCGGGTGCTTCCGCAATGAGCACCGGTGCGCACCCGGCCGAGCCGGGTGCTTCCGCAATGAGGCGCCTGGAGCCGGCCGCCATCACGGGCGTCATGAGCCGCGAGGTGGCGAACTTCCGCTCCTTCTGGAAGTCGACGACGTTCTCGAGCGTGCTCGAGCCGGTGGTCTACCTGCTGGCCTTCGGGCTCGGCCTGGGCGCCACGATCGTCGACCGCGTGCAGGGCCTCGAGTACGTCGAGTTCGTGGGCACGGGGATGGTGGCCACCGCGGTGATCTTCTCGAGTGTCTTCCCCGCGATGTTCGGCACGTTCGTGAAGGAGCGCTTCCAGCGCACCTACGACGCGATCCTCGCCGCGCCCGTCGACGTGGAGGAGCTCGTGACAGCCGAGATGCTCTGGATCTCGATCCGGGCGGGCGTGTACGGCTGCTTCCCGCTGATCGTGTCGATGATCTTCGGGCTCGACCCGGCGCCGGGCATGCTGCTGGTGCCGCTGTTCTGCCTTGTCACCGCGCTCGGATTCGCCTCCTTCGGCATCACGGTCGCGGCGAGCGTGGCGAAGATCGACCAGTTCAACTACGTGACCACGCTGGTGGTCACGCCGCTCTTCCTGGTGGCCGGCACCTTCTTCCCGATCGACCAGCTTCCGGACGCGCTGCGCGCGCTGGCGCAGCTCAACCCGCTGCACCATCTGGTCGAGCTCGTGCGCCATTCGGCGTTCGGCTTCGAGGCCACCGACCTGATCCGCATCGCGGTGCTCACCGCCTTTGCCCTGGTGCTCTGGCGTGTTGCCGTGAGCCGGATGGAGCGGCGCCTGATCGACTGAGCTAGCGTTCCGCGCCGCCTTGGCGGACAAGTGGACAGCCGCAAGCATTCCCGACCAGCGCGGGCGGACCGCGGTGGTCACCGGGGCCAACAGCGGCCTCGGCCTCGTGACGGCGCGCGAGCTCGCGCGGGCGGGCGCGCGGGTGGTGCTCGCCTGCCGCAGCCGCGAGAAGGGCGAGGCGGCGCTGTGCGAGATCGAGGCGCGGGTTCCGGCCGGTGAGCTGGAGCCGGAGGAGCTCGACCTCGCCAGCCTCGACTCCGTGCGCGCCTTCGCCGAGCGCTTCCGCGCCGGCCACGAGGCGCTCGACCTGCTGATCAACAACGCCGGCGTGATGGCCACGCCGCGGCGCCGCACGGCCGACGGCTTCGAGCTCCAGCTCGGCACCAACCACCTCGGCCACTTCGCGCTCACCGGCCTGCTGATCGGCGCGATGGAGGGGCGCGAGGACGCGCGGGTGGTGACGGTCTCGAGCCCCGCGCACCGGATGGGGCGGATCGCGTTCGACAACCTGGGCGGCGAGCGGCGCTACTTCCGCTGGCGCGCCTACGGGCAGTCGAAGCTCGCCAACCTGCTCTTCGCGCTCGAGCTCGACCGCCGGCTGCGCGCGGCCGGCTCCACGATCAAGAGCCTGGCCGCGCACCCGGGCTACGCCGCCACCAACCTGCAGAGCGCCGGACCGCCGCTGCTGGACGCCGCCGTGATGTCCGTGAGCAACCGCCTGCTCGCCCAGAGCGACGAGATGGGCGCGCTGCCCACGCTCTACGCGGCCACCGAGCCCGGCCTCGAAGGCGGGACCTTCGCCGGGCCGGACGGCCTGCTCGAGCAGCGCGGCCACCCGCAGCGCGTCACGCCGAACCGGGCGGCCCGCGACGAGGACGTGGCGCGCCGGCTCTGGGAGGTCTCGGAGGAGATGACGGGCGTGGGCTTCGAGCCGGCCGGCGCGGCGAGCTGAGCCGCGCCAGGACGCCAACGGCCGAACGAGTGTGGATAACCGCACCATGGCCGCCCGATCGCCCGCGTACAGTGGCCCGTTGATGTCAGAGCCAGCCATTCAAGTCTCAGACCTACGCAAGTCCTACGGCGACGTGAAGGCCCTCTGCGGGATCGATCTCGCCGCCCCGGCGGGCACCGTGCTCGGCCTGCTCGGCCCCAACGGGGCGGGCAAGACCACCGCGGTGCGCATCCTCACCACGCTGCTGCCGCCGGACGGCGGCAGCGCGCGCGTGACGGGGCTCGACGTGGTGCGCGACTCGGCACGGCTGCGCTCGCAGATCGGCCTTGCCGGCCAGTACGCGGCGGTCGACGAGAACCTGACCGGCCGCGAGAACCTCGAGATGGTGGGGCGCCTGTACCACCTCGGCCGCCGCGTCTCGCTCCAGCGGGCCGACGAGCTGCTCGAGCGCTTCTCGCTCACCGAGGCGGCGGGGCGCCTGGTGCGCACCTACTCGGGCGGCATGCGCCGGCGACTCGACCTGGCCGCCGCGCTCGTCGCGCGGCCACCGGTGATCTTCCTGGACGAGCCGACGACGGGGCTCGACCCGCGCAGCCGCCTGTCGCTCTGGGAGACGATCGAGGATCGCGTGTCCTCGGGCACGACCGTGCTGCTCACCACGCAGTACCTCGACGAGGCGGACCGGCTGGCCGACTCCATCGCCGTGATCGACCACGGCCGGGTGATCGCCGAGGGCACCTCGGACGAGCTGAAGTTCCGGGTGGGCGGCGAGCGGCTCGAGGTCACGCTGGCCGACAAGGGAGAGGCCGACACCGCGATCTCGGCGCTCGCGCCGATCGCCGGCGAGGATCTCCCCAGCTGCTGCGAGGACCTGCTCAGCCTGCCCCTGCAGCGCGACCGGGGCGGCATCGCCGAGGCGGTGCGCCGCCTCGACGGCGCCGGTGTCGGCATCGACGACATCGCCGTGCGGCGGCCCACGCTGGACGACGTCTTCATCGCGCTCACCGGCCACGCGGCCGAGCATGAGAACGGCGAGGAGGGCGCGGACGGCGTGGCGCCCGCCGAGGCCGAGCAGGCACGCGAGAGGGAGCCCGTGGCATGAGCTCGCTCGCCTACTCGCTGTCGGACACGGTCGTGCTGGCCAAGCGCAACCTGCTGCGCATCCCGCGCGCGCCCGACCTGCTGATCTCGTTCACGGTGCAGCCGATCATGTTCGTCGTGCTGTTCGTGTACGTGTTCGGCGGCGCGATCGAGACGCCGGGCTTCGAGGACTACACCGACTTCCTGATGCCGGGGATCATCGTCCAGACGATGTCGTTCGGCGGCTTCGTCACCGCGCTGGGGCTGGCGGAGGACCTCAAGAAGGGCCTGGTCGACCGCTTCCGCTCGCTGCCCATGGCGCGCTCGGCCGTGCTGAGCGGCCGGACGCTGGCGGACGTGGCCACGAACACCGTGTCGCTGACGATCATGATCGGCGTCGGGCTGCTGGTCGGCTTCTCGTTCGACGCCAACCCGCTCGAGATCGTCGCGGGGATCGGGCTGATGCTGCTGTTCGGCTACGCGTTCTCGTGGGTCTTCGCGTTCTTCGGGCTGAGCGCGTCATCGGCCGAGGCGGCGCAGGCAATCGGGTTCATGGCGATCTTCCCGCTCACGTTCGCCTCCTCGGCATTCGTGCCGGTCGAGTCGATGCCGAGCGGGCTCGAGGAGTTCGCCGAGGCCAACCCGTTCACCACGATGACCGACGCGATGCGAGCCCTCTGGGTGGACACCCCGGCGGGCGACGACATCTGGCTCGCCGTGGTGTGGTGCGTGGGCCTGATCGCGGTCTTCGCGCCGCTCGCCGTGGCGCGCTACCGGCGCGCCGTGAGCCGCTAGCTGGCGGCCTCACGGGACTCGGACCGGGACCGTGCGGCCGTCCGCGAGCGTGGCCTGCACGCGGTAGCGCTCGGCGATGAGGAGACGGGCCTCGTCCATCTGGACGCCGTCGCCGCCCACGTCGATGTCGGCTTCGTTCACGGCCACGAACAGGCGCAGCAGCTCCGCCCCAGGCGGGTCACGCGCTTCCGCGACGTGCCCGTCGACCGCCAGGGCCGGTTCTTCAGGCGCAACCGCGACGCCGTCGGCGTGTGGGGCTAGCGACCACCCCCCTCTCGCATCCCGTTGGGCCGAAGGTGAGCCGAATCAGGACCGCTGTCCTGGATCGGCGTCGCTATCCGGACGCAAAGCAGGACGGCGCGTCGGATCGGATCGCCCAATCAGAAGCAAGAGGGGCGACCACCAGCGCCGCGAGACCGGACCGGGCCGAGCTCGATCACCTCCGCGTCGATCGCGTCCATGCCCAGGGCGCGCGCCACCGAGACGCGGTGGTGTCCGTCGCCCACGAAGTGCCGCCCCCGGACGCGGTAGACGGAGATCGGGGGGAGCGCCGCGCCCCGCCGTCCTGCGATCCAGAGTCCCTCCCAGCGGCGGCGGCTGGAGGCGGGCGGGCGGAAGGCAGCGTCGAACGCGCGCGCCTTCGCGCACTCGGCTGTCCCGACTATGGAGCGCAGGGGGACCGCCGTCAGGCCGACCTCCCGGCGGGTCCCGACGGGGGCCGGCCCGAGCGCGTCGTCGAGCGTCGGCAGGTGCGACGAGGCACGCCTGCGCCCGGTCAGCCAGCCCACCACCCGGCGGCGGCGCCTGGCGCGCCGCTGCCGGGCGAAGGCCGTCTGGGCGTCGATCGTCGGGTTGCCGGTCTCCATCGGTGCTCCCCTCGAGTCGAGTGGGATCACCGAGTCTGGAGCTAAGTGCTCCCCGCCTCAATTACCGTCGCGCTCGGACGGCCAGGACCGCGCCTGACTGCGCCCGCGATGCTCGCCGATGCTCTCGCATCGACTGCGCTCGCGTGCTTGTCAGCCACGCCCCTGGCTCGCCCGATCATCGACGGTACTTTCGGCGGGCAGCACTAAGGCGGCCCCTCCACATCGGGCATTTGGAGCGAATCTCGCCGCCAGATCCCTTACGCCAGTCAGGCTCGTCCGGGGTGGGGGTGATAGCGCGCACCCCGAAGCGCGAGCAGGGCGGCCTGGCCGTAGATGAGCGCCAGCACGCGCAGCGTCTGGGCCGGGTAGCGCAGGCGCAGGCGGCGCAGGTCTCCCGGCGGGCGCCGCTCGAGCGACAGGGTGGCGTCGAAGACGCGCTCGCCCGCGCGCCGGTTCTCGATGTGCACGGTGAGGCGCTCGCCGGGCGGGCCGGCGTGGATCAGGTACTCGTGGTCCATCCCCTGAAACGGCGACACGTGCATGTCCTTGCCCGCCCGTCCCGAGCGCCCCTCGAAGGCGTAGGTGCGGCGCTCGCCCCAGGGTGTGTTGGTCACCTCCGCCGCCAGCGAGCGCACCGCCCCGCCGTCCATCCGGAAGTGGAAGCGCACGGGGTTGAAGGAGACGCCCAGGGAGCGCGGCATCTCGAGGGTGCGCACCGGCCCGGGTCCGCTGAGCGTCATGTAGAGGCCGTAGCGGAAGGAGTGCGGGACCTCGCCGAAGCGCCGGTGCCGGACCCAGCCCTCGTAGAGGTCCAGGCCGCAAGCGCTCGGCTCGGCCGAGTGCGCGCGGATCCGCTTCATCAGAGCGCCGCCCCGAAGCGCTCGCACACGCGCAGCGCGCTCTGCACGCCGTCCTCGTGGAACCCGTATCCCCAGTACGCGCCGCAGTACTGGGTGCGCCGGAAGCCGCTGATCTCCCGCCAGCGGCGCTGGGCCGCCAGCGCGCGGTGGGTGAAGACCGGGTGGGCGAGCTCGTTCACGTCGAGCACCCGCTCGGGGTCGATCGCATCGACGCGGTTCAGCGTCACGCAGTAGTCCCGCTCGACCTCGAGCGACTGGAGGCGGTTCATCAGGTAGGTCACGGTGGTGCGCTCGGCGGGCTCGTCCTGGAGGTGGAAGTTCCAGCTCGCCCGCGCGCGCCGCCGGCGGGGCAGCAGCGAGGAGTCGGTGTGGAGGACCACGTCGTTGGCCTGGTAGGGGATCGCGCCCAGCAGCTCGACCTCCGCCGGGCTCGGATCGGCCAGCATGCGAAGCGCCTGATCGGAGTGGGCTGCGAGGATCACCTCGTCGAAGCACTCCGGCCCGCTGCCGGCAGCCGCGGGCGTGACCTCCACGCGGTCAGGGAAGCGCCGGATCGAGGCCACGGGCGTGGAGAGCCGCAGCCGGCCGCGCAGCGGGGCGATCAGGCGCTCGACGTAGCGCGACGACCCGTCTCTGACGGCGCGCCAGTTGGGCCGGCCCGTCAAGCCGAACATGCCGTGATTGTCGAAGAACTCGGCCAGCAGGGCGGCGGGGAAGTAGCGCAGCTCGCGCGGATCGGCCGACCAGACGGCCGAGGCCTGGGGCACGATGAGGCGCTCCACGAACTCGCGCGAGTAGCCGCCGCCGTCGAGGAAGTCGAGCAGCGTGGGACCGGACCCGTTCAGCCCGATCAGGCTCGGCGCCTCGCGATTGAAGCGCAGCAGGTCGCGCACTATGCGATGGAAGGAGGGCCGCACCAGGCTCGAGCGGCGGGCGAAGAGGCCGTTCGCGGAGGCGCCGTTGTACTCGAAGTCGCCGCGCCCGTCGCTGACCGAGAAGCTCATGCTCGAGGGCTGCGTCTCCACGCCCAGGCGCTCGAGCAGTCGCTCGAAGCCCGGGTAGTTGCGGTCGTTGTAGACGATGAAGCCGGTATCCACCCGGTGCAGCTCGCGCTCGGTCTCCACCTCGACCGTGCGCGTGTGCCCGCCCGGGTGGTCCTCGGCCTCGAACACCGTGAGCTCGTGCTCGGGGTCGAGCAGGTGGGCGCAGGTAAGGCCGGCGATGCCGGCCCCGACGATGGCGATCCTCATATAGCGGTGTATTACGGCAGGCGAGTCGGATCGGATGCCCCGGGGCCCCTGGCGCCGTGACGTCGATGTCGTCTATTAGGGTTCCGCGCTGATTCCGACCAGGGGGAAACCACATGAAGCTAGTAGGAGTCGGCTTCGGCCGCACCGGGACCATGTCGCTCAAAGGGGCGATAGAGGAGCTCGGGTATCCGTGCTTTCACATGATCGACCTGATCACCGGCGAGGACCGCGACCGGGACCTGGCGTACTGGGTCAGGATCGCGAACAACGAGCCGGTCGACTGGGACGAGGTCTTCGAGCCGTGGGAGGCCACCGTCGACTGGCCGGCCTGCTCTCGCTGGGAGCAGCTGATCGACGCCTTCCCGGACGCGCCGGTGCTTCTCAACACCCGCGACTTCGACGGCTTCTACAAGAGCTGTCAGAACACGATCCTGGCCGTCAAGCAGGCCGCCATGGCCGGCGAGCTGGCGGAGGACGCCAACCGTGACGGCCCGTCGCCCGAGCTCTGGGGCGCGATCGAGAAGCTGATCTGGCAGGGCGACTTCCAGGGCCGCTTCGACGACAAGGAGTGGGTGCGGCAGATGTACTTCGACCGCATCGAGACGATCAAGCGGACGGTCCCGGCGGACCGGCTGATCGTCTGGGAGCTCGGCAGGGACGGCTGGGGGCCGCTCTGCGAGGCGCTCGGGGTCGACGTGCCGGACAGGCCGTTCCCGCACCTGCACGACACCAACGAGTTCCGCACCGAGTTCGGGCTTCAGCCGCTGCCCGTGTAGCGGGTCACCCGACAGGTTCGGGTTAGCCGAACCTCCATAGGCCGGCCTGCCGCATCGTCGCGGCGGCGGGGCCCTGGGACGCTCCG
The DNA here is from genome assembly GCA_050693815.1 of Thermoleophilaceae bacterium. Lineage (GTDB taxonomy): Bacteria > Actinomycetota > Thermoleophilia > Solirubrobacterales > Thermoleophilaceae > JACVRW01. Next base: position 9,458 of record JBOGXS010000282.1, read on the forward strand.
TAACGAACGTCACGGAAAGACGCTCGTACCTCGGGTACGTTGCGATCTCTCCGATAGTTCGATCACCAGCGAACAATGGGACCCGCCGCCGCCGACCACCCCCAGCAGCACCTCAGGCCGGTCGCGCTGACGGCCGGTGCGGTCGTGGCGGCGGCGACGCTGCTGGCCGCGGCCGGCGTGGTCGAGCTGCCGGACGTGGACGGCGCGCTCGAGGACGCCTCGCGCACGCTGGGCGGCTGGGCCTATCCGGCGGTCGCCGGCTTCGCCTTCCTCGAGACCGGTGCCTTCGTCGGGCTGCTCGTGCCGGGCGAGACCGCGGTCGTGGTCGGCGGAGTCGTGGCCGAGCGCGGCGGCGTCGAGCTCGTGCCCCTGATCGGGCTCGTGTGGCTGGCGGCGGCCGCCGGCGACCTGGTCAGCTTCCTGCTCGGCCGCCGCCTCGGCCGCCCCTTCCTCCAGCGCCACGGGCCACGCGTGCGGCTGGGCCCCGAGCGGCTCGTCCACGTGGAGCGCTTCTACGACCGCCACGGCGGCAAGGCCATCCTGGTCGGGCGCTTCGCGGGGCTGCTCCGAGCCGTCTCGCCGTTCCTAGCCGGCTCGTCGGGCCTCGCCCTGCGGCGCTTCGTCCCCTGGAGCATCGCGGGTGCGCTGCTCTGGGCGGCCACCTTCACGCTCGTCGGCTACGGCTTCTCGGACTCGTTCGCGAAGTCGGGCGAGACCGCCGCGCGCATCGGCCTGGGCGTCGCCCTGGCGGCCGGTCTCCTCCTGGGAGCGACGGCGCTCGTGCGGTCAGGCCGGCTGGGCCGGCTGGGCCGGCTGGGCCGGCTGGGCTGGGGCCGCGCGCGCGGCGCGGGCGAGGCGCAGCGCAGCGAAGGCGCAGAGGGCCCCCAGCCCGGCGCCGAGCAGACCCCCGACCACCACGTCGAGCGGGAAGTGCACGCGCAGGTACACGCGCGAGAGGGCCACCGCGGCGGCGATCGCCAGGGCGTAGGGGCGCATGCGCGGGCAGAGGATCGCGACGGCGGTGGCGGCCGCGAAGGCCGTGGCGCTGTGGCCGGAGGGGAAGGACGGGTTGCCCGGGAGCGCGACCAGGGAGCCGAGGTCGGGGTCGGCCTGCGGGGGGCGCTCGCGGCCGAAGGCCTCCTTGAGGACGTGCACCACCAGCGAGGCGACGCCGGTGGCGGCGGCGGCGGCCGCGAACGCCAGCGGCAGCCTGCGTCGCCAGATGTCCGAGGCCAGGCCCAGGCCCACGAGCAGCGGACCCTTGACCCACCAGGCGGAGAGCAGCACGAAGACCGCCGTGAGCAGCGGGTGCTCGAAGGCCTGGGCGGCTTCGACGAGCTCTTGGTCGAAGTTGATGAGAGGCGCCATCCCGCGGAGCGAAGGGAAAGTAGCAAGGTCGGTGACCTGCTGGTGGCGGTCAACGGTAATGCCAGCGGATTAGAGGATCCTGAGAGGACCGGGCGTGACCTGGTCGCGCTGCTCGAGGAGCTCGGCGCGGGTGCCGAGGCCGTGGTCACGGGCGGCGAGGAGGGGCTGTGGGCCGTCCTGCGCCACGCGGCCGCTGTGGGGCGACGGGTGGTGCTGGTCGGAGGCGACGGCACCGTGCACTCGGCCGCCAACGCGCCGCTTCGCCTGCTCCCCGAGCTGGCGCTCGTGCCGGCGGGTCGCGCCAACAACGTGGCGCGCGCGCTGGGCATCCCGACGGGCCGCGTGGACGCGCTCGCGGTCGCGGCCACGGCTCC
>JBOGXS010000283.1:0-14707 GCA_050693815.1 Thermoleophilaceae bacterium
CGCGGCGACCCTGCGGCGCAGCCCGGTGAGGGGGGCGAGCGGCTCGACTCCGAGCTCGCGCGCGCGGCGACGGCAGACGTGGCAGCGGCGCGCGTGGCGGGCCAGCCGCCCCTCGTCGCGCCGGTCGCGTAGCCCCTCGGCGAGACGCGCCATCACCGTGCGCATCGCCACGCAGCGCCGGCCCTCGGAGATGTCGGCGTACTCGCTCTCCAGGCGCCGGCGGGCCCTGAACAGGGCGCTCTCCACCGAGGCGCGGCTCAGGTCCAGCCGCTGCGCGATCTCGCGGTACGACAGCCCCTCCAGCTCGCGCATGACGATGATGCGGGTGTGCACGGTGGACAGCTCGTCCAGGGCGCCGCGGAGGTGCTCGAGCCGCTCCTTGTCGACCAGCGCCGAGTCCGGCCCGGCCGAGCCGACCAGCCTGCGCCGGTCGGAGGGACGCAGCTGCTCGTCGGCCTCCACCGACACCTCCTCGGCGCGGCTCGAACGGCGCCAGTGGTCGATCGTCGCGTTGCGGGCGATCTCGAAGATCCAGGGCTTGAAGGCGATCTCGGCGTCCGTCGCCCGAATGCGGCGCACGGCGCAGAAGAAGGCGTCCTGGACGAGGTCCTCGGCGCGGGCGGGGTCGCGAACCATGCGCCGCACGTAGGCGGCGATTCGGTCGTTGTAGCGACGGTAGAGCTCCTCGAAGGCCGGGTCGTCACCGTCCCGGACCGCTTCCACCAGGTCGCGGTCGTGCCTGGCCGCAAGCAGCGGGCTCGGCCCGCTGCGCGCGGATCTTGTCTCGCAACGCGTAGCGATCATCCCTGCTGTGCCCCCACCTCTTGCATCATCCCTCCCTGAATGCGGTGAATGTACCCAGGAGGCGGAAGTTCAAAATCCTCCCACCCCTCCCCCGCTGCAAGCTCACCCTCGGGGGATATCGGGCGGGGGCTCACGCCCCCGGACCCCGTCGATTCCTGGCCGGGCTATGGTGCTTCGCCGATGGCCTCCCGTGACGAGATCGTCGCCCACCTCGACGAGCTGCTCGAGATCGACTCCTTCCCCGACTACGGACCCAACGGGCTCCAGGTGCCCGGCGCCGAGGAGGTCACGCTCGTGGTCAGCGGCGTGTCGGCGCAGCGCGAGCTGTTCGAGCGCGCCGCGGCCGAGGGGGCGCAGCTGGTGCTCTGCCACCACGGCCTGCTCTGGGACTTCCACCCGCGCGCGATCGGGACGGCGATGAAGGAGCGGCTGAGGATCCTGTTCGACGCCGACATCTCGCTGGCCGGGTACCACCTGCCGCTCGACGCCCATCCGGAGCTGGGCAACAACGCGCTGATCTGCGCCGCGCTCGGCTTCGAGCGGGCCGCGCCCCTGGCCGAGCACAAGGGCCGCTCGATCGGCTTCGTCGGCAGGGCGGCGGAGGGCGTGCCGTTCGCCGTGCTGCGGGAGCGCTGCGCCGAGCTGTTCGAGCAGGAGCCATTCGCCTGGGAGACCGGTCCCGAGGTCGTGCACGGCCTGGGGATCGTCTCGGGAGGGGCGGCGAGCTACTTCGGGGAGGCGATCGCCCGAGGGGTCGATGCCTTCCTGACCGGCGAGCCGGCCGAGCACGTGATGGCCGACGCGCGGGAGAGCCGCGTCCACTTCCTGGCGTGCGGCCACTACGCGACGGAGACCTTCGGGATCCGCCGCCTGGGTGAGCTGGTCGCCGAGCGATTCGGGATCGAGCACCGCTTCCTGGCCGTTCCGAACCCGATCTAGTCTAGGCGCCGTGCCGCAAGCGCGCGGATCGGCCGAGTGCGCGCGGATCGGCGCTTGGCCGCAAGCACTCGGCTCGGCCGAGTGCGCGCGGATCGGCAATCGATCTACCGCAACGAGCGGGAATTCGCTTGCTTCCGCCCCCTCAGCCGATACCCTCCTTAACGTGCCCCCAATGAAGCGGACATGGGAGGAGTAGGTATATGGCGATCCACCTGACGCCCACTGAGCTCGGTCGGGAGGCGGGGATGCACCGTCGCGAGGTCATCGCGAAGTGCATGGAGCTCGGTGTGCCGATCTTCCAGGGACGGATCGACAAGACCTTGTTCCTCAGCAGCCTCAAGGAGGCCGCCCACAGGAAGGAGCTGGCCAGCGCCTAGCGCACCGGCGCCGCTCTCCTTCTAGACTCCGCCGCGGTTTCGCCGACGGACTCGGAGGGAGAGGGAGATGGAAGCAGTCACGGCGGGCGCCCAGGCGCACCCGGCCGGCACCGGATCGAAGACGATCGCCGACCTGTTGCCGTTGGCGGTGAAGAAGTACGGCGACGCGACCGCCCAGCGCTTCAAGGACGGCGAGGAGTGGAAGGACATCTCCTACGTCGAGCTCGGCGAGCGGGTCAGGGAGGTCGCGCTCGGGCTGGTCGACCTGGGCATCCAGCCGGGCGAGAAGATCTCCATCCTCGCCCACACCCGCCCCGAGTGGACCGACGCCTGCTTCGGCGTCCTCACCGCGGGCGCCACGCTCGTCACGGTCTACCAGACGAACTCTCCCGCGGAGTGCCGGTACGTCCTGCACCACTCCGACTCCCGCGCGGTGTTCGTGGAGGACGCCGAGCAGCTCGCGAAGATCCGCGCCGTCCAGGCCGAGTGCCCTGAGCTCGAGCACGTGATCGTGATGGAGCCGGGCGATGGAGACCCGGGGGACGCGCTCACGCTCGAGCAGCTCCGCGAACGCGGCCGTGACCGTGACGCCTCGGAGTGGAGGCAGCGCTACGAGGCGATCAGGCCGGACGACATGTGCCTCTACATCTACACCTCCGGCACGACCGGGCCGCCCAAGGGGTGCCTGCTATCCCACGCCAACTACCGCGCGATCACCGACTCCGTGGTCGAGGACACAGTGCTGGAGGGCGGCGACACCTCCTACCTCTTCCTGCCGCTCGCCCACGCCTTCGCGATCCTGATCCAGTTCGCGACGCTCGAGCTGGGCGCGGCGCTGGCCTACTGGTCGCGCGACCCGAAGATGATCGTCGCCGACATCGCCCAGACGGCGCCGACCTTCTTCCCGTCGGTGCCGCGCATGTTCGAGAAGATCTACACCCTCGCCACCTCGCAGATCGAGGACAAGGAGGGCCTGCGCAAGGCGGTCGAGGTCGGCGCGAAGGTGCGCACGCTGCGCGCCGCCGGCCAGGAGGTGCCCGAGCAGTTGCGGGAGCCCTTCGAGCAGGCCGAGGAGAAGCTGTTCAAGAACGTGCGCGGGCTGTTCGGGGGCAAGATGCGCGAGTGCGTCACCGGCGCCGCGCCGATCGCCCCCGAGATCCTCGAGTTCTTCTTCGCGTGCGGCGTGCCCGTGATGGAGGGCTACGGGATGACCGAGACGTCCACCAGCGCGACGGTCAACCGCACCGAGCGCAACGAGTTCCGGTTCGGCTCGGTGGGCAAGCCCCAGCCCCGGGTGGAGGTCAGGATCGGCGACGACGGCGAGGTGCTGATCAAGGGCCCCAACATCTTCAAGGGCTACTACAAGAACGAGGAGGCCACCGAGGCGGCGCTCCATGAGGGGTGGCTCCACACCGGCGACCTGGGCCGGCTCGACGAGGACGGCTTCCTGTACATCACGGGTCGCAAGAAGGACATCATCATCACCGCCGGCGGCAAGAACATCACGCCCGCCAACCTGGAGAACGGCCTCAAGCAGAGCCGCTGGATCTCCCAGGCGGTGGTGGTCGGCGACCGCCGCCCCTTCCTGGTGGCGCTGATCACGCTCGACCCCGAGGAGGCCGCGGCGCTGGCCGGGCAGCTCGAGATCGAGGACGCCGAGCCGGCATCGCTCGCGAAGGACGAGAAGGTGCGCGCCGAGGTGCAGAAGGCGGTGGACGAGGTGAACGCGCACGTCGGCCCCGTGGAGCAGATCAAGCGCTTCGAGATCCTCGACCACGATCTCTCGCAGGAGACCGGCGAGCTGACCCCGACGCTGAAGGTCAAGCGCAACGTCGTACACGAGAAGTACGCGGACGTGGTGGAGCGGATCTACGAGGCGCCCCGCTAACGTCATGTCGTGCGCGAGCACTCGGCTCGGCCGAGTGCGCCGCGTTTCGATCAGGTGGCGAGCAACGATCCGACCGACACCGGCGGGCTGTTCATCGGGCGCCGTCCCGGCACGGCGCCCGTGCGCTACCGCGAGGCGAAGCCCTCGTCGGAGCGTCGCCGGGCGGCGGACAACCTGCTCGCACACCTTCTGCTCGGCGTCGAGCTGCTGCTTTGCCTGTCCCTGCTCGGCCCGCAGCCGCTGGGCTGGCTCTGGGTCGGGTCGCAGGTGGACTACCTGACCGGGTACGTGACGGCGGGCATCGCCACGATCATGCTCGGCTGCCTGACCTCGCTGATGCTGACGATGGCGGTGGCCAAGCGGGTCGACCACGCATGGAAGCTCGTCCGCCGCGCCGCCGGGCAGCGCCAGGAGCGCGGCGCGCTGGAGCGCATCTTCGCCAGCAGCGTGGCGGTCGCTGTGCTCGCGTTCACGTTCTGGTTCCTGGTCGTGGAGGGCCCCGGGCCGAGCCTGGCCCCCACGAGCGATACCGACCGGGGGCTCACGTCCCCGGACCCCCGCGGCAGCTGGCCGGTCTAGTGAATCTTCGCGACTACTACCGGCAGTTCGACGACATCGACGAGCGGGTGCTGAACCTCGAGCGTCGCGCCCGCCGCCAGGAGGAGAAGCGGCTGGCGCTCGAGCGGCCGCCGGACCTCGACCTCTCGGGCACGGAGTGGCCCGACCTCCCGCACTCGGAGGTGGTCAATGCGGCGATCGCCCGCGCCCGCGGCCTGGTGAATCGCTACCCGGACCGCCACGCGGCGGGCGTGCGAGGGCTGCTGGCCGGGCGCCACGGGGTCGAGCCGGAGCAGATCGCCCTGGGCAACGGCGCGGCCGAGCTGCTGCAGTCCGCCGCGCTGGCGCTGCTCACGCCCGGCGCAGAGCTCCTGACACCCTGGCCCTCCTACCCGCTGTACCCGCTGCTCGCCGCCCACGCCGGGGCCCAGCCGGTGTTCGCGGCGAATGGCCTGGTAAGCGGGACGGCGACCGAGCGCACGCGGGTGCTGGTGATCTGCAACCCCAACGACCCCACGGGTGCCTACCTACCGTCGTCGGAGCTCCGCACACTGCTCGCGGCCCTCCCCGACCACGTCCACGTCCTGCTCGACGAGGCCCTCGTCCACTTCCAGGACGTCGAGGACGTCGATGCCTGCCTGCGCCTGGTCCACGACTTTCCGCGCCTGCTCGTGGTGCGCACGTTCTCGAAGATCTACGGGCTGTCCGGCCTGCGCGCCGGGTACGCGGTGGGCTCGGACCCGGAGCTGCTGGCGGCGGTGGCGCCGGTCCTGGGCGTGAACGCGTTGACCCAGGCGGCCCTCGAGCACGCGCTGCGCACGGGCGACGCCGAGATCGAGCGCCGCCGCCGGACGGTGAGCCGCGAGCGAACGCGGGTTACCGAGGGCCTGCGCGCCCTGGGCGCCCACGTGTCGGACTCGCAGGCCAACTTCGTCTGGCTGAGCGCCTCGGGGATGAGCGGCGACATCCTGGCCCAGGCCCTGCGCCGCCACGGCGTGCTGGTGGCCCCGGGCGGCCCACTGGGCGCCGACGACCACGTGCGGGCCGCCGTGCTCAACGAGGCCGCGACGATCCGGCTGCTGCGAGCCTACGAGAACGCCAGATAGCGCGCGCTCGGCCAAGCCGAGCGCTTGCCGCACGGCCTCCTAGCCCTCCTCGGACTGACTCAGCAGGCCGGCGGTGGTCTGCTCGAGGATGCGCCGCCAGGCGGCGGTCTTCTCGCGATCCTTCGCGAACCTGCGAATCACCTTCCGCACGCGGGTGGCCGAGATCTCGATCCCGTGCTTGGCGGCGATGGCCTTGACCTCGTCGTACTCCGACGCCAGCTTGAGCGTGACCGACTCGAAGCCGTGCCGGGCGATCTCCACGCGGCGGGTGAAGTTCAGGATGTTCGTCTCGAACATCAGCTCGTCGTTGGCGTCGGGCTCGATCAGGATGATGTCCACGCCCGGGTAGCGCTCTCTCCACTGCTTGACCGCCTCGTGCAGGCGCTGGTGGGCGAGCAGCTTGAAGGCCTGGTAGCCGATCTGCGGGAAGCCCATGTCCCGCACGCGTCGAACGCGGCTGCCCAGCATCGTGGGGATCACCTTCTGGAAGTCGTTCACGTAGGGAACGAGCGGGTTGACGACGACCACGAACTCCGCTCCCGCCTCCACCGCCACGTCCACGTTCGTCGTGGAGCGCAGCCCGCCGTCCACGAGGTGGCGGCCCTTGATCTCGACCGGCTTGTAGACCATCGGCAGCGCCGCGGAGGCGGCCACCGCACGCGCGATCGGCACGTCGTCCCACTCCGGGCCGCCGAGCACGATCCGCTCGCAGGTGTCGAGGTCCGTGGCCGGGAGGTAGAGCTCGTTCTCGAGCAGGCGGAAGTCGCCGGTGCGGTCGGGGTCGCCGAGCACCGCGTCCAGGTACTCCTCCATGCCGCCGCCGTCGTAAAGGCCCGACGGGAGCGCCTCGGCCAGCCCGACGGCCACGTCGATCAGCGACGCCGAGCGCAGCTGGCCCAGGAAGCTGCGCGTCAGTCCGAGAACGCGCAACGGCAGCAGGGCGGCGCTCTGGGCGAACTCGAGCGCGTTCGGACGCATCAGCGTGCCCCGGTCGACGTCCTTGAACGGCGTGGGGACCTGCTGGTTGACCACCCGCATCATCTCCTCGGGGGTCACGCCGTTGGCCGTCAGGGCGGCAAGGAACGAGCCGGCGCTGGTGCCCACGTACACGTCGAACTCGTTCACCGTGCGGTTCACAGCCAGCAGGTCGAGCGCGCGAAGCGCGCCGATCTCGTAGACGGCGCCGGTGAACCCGCCGCCTCCCAGGACCAGCGCGGTGCGCGAGCGCCGCTGCCGGCGCCGGCGCGGCTTCCCCTGCGTCTGGCCGCTCTTCTCGGCCGGCTTCTGGAGCTTCACGACCTCGCCCATCGCTCCCGAGTATGCCAGCCTGGGGCTCACGCCCCCGGACCCCCGCTGATGCCTGGCCGGTCGCGGATGCGCCCCTCGATCGCTCCGGTCGCGCAGCCGGACCGCTCCGGTTGCGCCGCTACGGTGTTTCGTCTCCTCGATGCGGCGCACCCTGCTCGCCCTGCTCGCGGCCGGCCTCGTCCTGCTCCCCGTGGAGGCCGCGCAGGCCGGACTGAAGAGCGCCCTGACCCGCCAGATGCGCCAGGCGGGCAGCTACTCCGGGGCCTACGTCCAGAACCTGACCACGGGCGAACGAGTGTTCGCCTGGCGGGCGGGCCGGGCGCGGATCCTGGCGTCGAACACCAAGCTGTTCACCTCGGCCGCCGCGCTCGCCCGGCTCGGCACCGACGCCACCCTCGCCACCGAGGTGCTCGGCCGCGGGGAGCTCGACCTGGACGGGGTCTGGCGCGGCAGCCTCTACCTGCGCGGCGGCGGCGACCCGACCTTCGGCTCGCGGAGCTTCACCACACGCGCGTACGGGGACGGCGCCACCGTGGAGGACCTGGCCCGGCTGCTCGACGAGATCGGCATCGAGCGCGTCACCGGCCGGATCTACGGCGACGAGTCGCGTCACGACTCGCTGCGCGGCGGGCCCGACTCGGGCTACGCCACATCGATCTGGGTCGGCCCGCTGAGCGCGCTGTCGTACAACCGCGGTCTGGCCGACGAGCGTGGCCGCGCCTTTCAGGTCAGCCCGCCGGCGTACGCCGCCGCCCGCCTGGACGCGGCGCTCGAGGCGCGCGGGATCCGCGTGCGCCGCAAGCCGCGCGCGGCCCTCACGCCGGCGGACGCCGAGGCGCTTGCCGTCGTCGAGTCGCCGCCGATGGAGACCCTCGTGCGGCTCATGAACAAGCCCTCCGACAACTTCTTCGCCGAGATCCTGGCCAAGGACCTGGCCATGCGCCCGGACCGCCCCGGCACGACGCGCCGGGGCGCGAGGATCGCCGCCCGCTTCGCGCGCCGCCTGGGAGCCCGGGCTCGGCTTCGGGACGGCTCCGGCCTCTCGCGCGGAAACCGCGCCTCGCCCTATCGCGTGGTGCGGCTGCTCGCGGCCATGACCGAGCGCGACGAGTTCGATGCCTGGTACGAGTCGCTGCCCGTCGCCGGCCGCGACGGCACGCTGGCCGACCGGATGCGCCGCGGCTCCGCCCGTCGACGCTGCCGGGCGAAGACCGGCACGCTCAGCGGCGTGAGCGCGCTGTCCGGGTACTGCACCGCCCGCTCGGGCGACCTGTATGCGTTCTCGATACTGATGAACGGCGTCTACACGCCCGGCGCGCGCCGGCTGCAGGACCGGATGGCGCGTCACATCGCCGCGCAGCGCTAGTGATCCGCGCGCACTCGGCCGAGCCGAGCGCTTGCGGCGTAGCGACGGCGGCGCAGGGTCAGCGGCGGCGGCGTGGAGGAGCGGCTGCCTCGGCGGCCGGCTCGTCGGGAAGCAGGGCCAGCAGCCCCTCCTCGCCGAGCACCTCGGTCCCCAGCTCCTGCGCCTTGGTCAGCTTGGTCCCGGGGTCGGCGCCCGCCACCACGAAGTCCGTCTTCTTCGACACCGAGCCCGTGACCTTGCCCCCGGCGGCCTCGATCATTCGCGTGGCCTCCGGGCGGGTCAGGTTCGGCATCGTGCCCGTGAGCACCACGGTCCTGCCCACCAGCGGCCCCTCGGCGGGCGGCGCCGGACCCTCCTCCTTCATCTGCAGCCCGTAGCCGCGCAGCCGCTCGATCAGCCGGCCCGTGCGCTCCTCGGCCAGCGTCTCGTGCACGGTCCTGGCCAGGATCGGCCCCATCCCCTCGACTCCCGTGAGCTCCTCCTCGGAGGCGGCCAGCAGCCCGTCCATCGTGCGGAGGTTCCGGGCCAGGTTGCGGGCGTTCACGAAGCCGATCCCTGGCAGCCCGAGCGCGTAGAGCACCAGGTGGAAGGGCTGGCGCTTCGACGCCTCGATCGCCTCGACCAGGTTGCCCGCCGACAGCTCGCCGAAGCCGTCGAGCTCGGCCAGCCGCTCCACGCTCAGGTCGTAGATGTCGGCCATGTTCTCGATCAGCCCGAGCTGGAGGAAGCGCAGCGCGTTCTGCTCGCCCAGGCCGTCGATGTCCATCGCGCCCACGAAGTGCTTGACGGCCTGGAAGACCTGGCCGGGGCAGCCCGTGCGGTTGGGACAGATCGTCCAGACGCCCTCCTCGGGCTTGATCGTCGGCGTGTCGCAGGCGGGGCAGCGCTCGGGCGGCCCCGGCGGCGGGTTGCGCTTCTTGGCCTTTTGCGCCTTGGCGGTGGGCGACACCACCTGCGGGATCACGTCGCCCGCGCGCATCACGATCACCTCGTCGCCGTCGCGCACGTCCTTGCGGCGCAGGTCCTCTTCGTTGTGGAGCGTGGCCAGCTTGACCGTCACGCCCGACACCTGAACCGGCTCCAGCTGGGCGAAGGGCACCATGTGCCCGGTGCGGCCGACGTTCCAGGCCACCGAGCGCAGCGTGGTGGTGGCCGTGGTGGGCGCGAACTTCCAGGCGATCGCGCCGCGCGGCTCGCGGCCCACCACCCCGAGCTGGCGCTGCAGGTCGAGGTCGTTCACCTTCACCACCACGCCGTCGATCTCGAAGTCGAGCCGGTCGCGGCGCTCCTCCCACGCGCGGCAGGCGGCCACGACCTGGTCGACCGTGTCGTGCACCTCCACGTCGCGGTTCACGCGGAAGCCGTGCTCGCGCAGCCACTCGATCGACTGGTGGTGGGTCTCGCGCTCGAGCCCCTCCAGGGCGCCCACGCCGTAGCACCACATCGAGAGCGGCCGCGCCGCGGCGAGCTGGGGATCCAGCTGGCGGATCGAGCCCGCTGCGGAGTTGCGCGGGTTGGCGAAGGTCGGCTCGCCCGCCGCGGCGCGCTGCTCGTTGAGCTTGGCGAAGGCCGCCAGCGGCATGTAGATCTCGCCGCGCACCTCCAGCAGCCGCGGCGCGTGGGAGATCCGCAGCGGGATCGCGCCCACCGTGCGCAGGTTGGCGGTGACCTCCTCGCCGATCTCGCCGTTGCCGCGCGTGGCGCCGCGCACGAGCACGCCGTCCTCGTACACGAGCGAGATCGCGAGGCCGTCGATCTTGGGCTCGGTGACGAACTGGACGTCGCCCATCTCCACGCCCTGGCGGGCCAGGTAGCGCTCGCTGCGCACCACCCAGGCGGCCAGCTCCTCCTCGTTGCGGGCGTTGGCCAGCGAGAGCATCGGCTGCAGGTGGCGCACCTGCTCGAACTTGTCGAGCGGCTCGGCCCCCACGCGTTGCGTGGGCGAGTCGCGCGTGCGCAGCTCCGGGTGCTCGGCCTCCAGGTCGCGCAGCTCGTTCAGCAGCGCGTCGTAGTCGGAGTCCGAGATCTCCGGGTCGTCGAGGACGTAGTAGCGGTGGTTGTGGTGCTCGAGCTGCCGGCGCAGCTCGTCCGCGCACTCGCCGGCCGTCACACTTCCCGCGCTGCCGGGCGCAGCAGCCGCTCGAGGTCGAAGCCGCTCAGCGCCTCGATGCCGGCCTGGTCGGTGAGGTCGAAGTGGAGCGGGGTGACCGAGATGCAGCGGTCGGCGATCGCGGCGAAGTCGGTGCCCTCCTCGCGGTGGAAGCCCGGCGAGTCGCCGTAGATGCGGTAGCGGCGCCGGCCCTCCTCCTCGTCGGTCAGCTCCATGCGGTCGCGGTAGATTCGCTTGCCCAGCCGGCAGGCGCGCACGCCGGCGGCGTCGCCCGCGGGCGTGTTCACGTTGAGCAGCGTGCCCTCCGGCATCGGAACCTGCTCGAGCTCCTCCACCAGGCGGGCAACGAAGGCGGCGGCCTGCTCGAAGCCCTCGCGGCTCCAGGCCGTGCCGGCCCGGAAGTCCATCTCGCCGTGGTCGGCCTGCTGGGAGACGGCGATGGCGGGCAGGCCGAGCATGATGCCCTCGAAAGCCGCCGCGACCGTGCCGGAGTAGGTGATGTCGTCGCCCAGGTTGGCGCCGTGGTTGATGCCGGAGACGATCAGGTCCGGCTCGAGGTCGATCAGGCCGAGAGCGGCGAAGCGCACGCAGTCCACCGGCGTGCCGCTGGTGGCGAAGCCGCTCGTGCCGTCGCCGAACTCGACCTCCTCGACCTCGAGCGGCTCGCGGAAGGTGATGCTGCGGGCCGTGGCCGAGCGGTTGGAGTCCGGAGCGATCACGGCAAGCTCGATGCCGGGCAGCTCGAGCAGCGCCTGCCGGAGCATGTTGAGCCCGGTGGCGCTGATGCCGTCGTCGTTGGTGAGAAGGACCTTCACAGGGCGAGGGTACTCAGTGGGGCGCGCGGTCAGTAGCGCACCGACTCCAGGTAGAGGCCGTGGGCCGGAGCCGTCGCCCCCGCCTCGCTGCGGGGCGCACCCTCGAGCAGGCGGCCCAGCTCGTCCGGGCGGGCGCCGTCGAGCATCGTGCCCACCAGCACGCGCACCATGTTGCGCATGAAGGTGTCGGCCTCGATCGTGAAGGCCAGCACGTGCTCGCCCTCCTCGGTCCATTCGGCCCGCAGCACGTCGCGCTCGAAGCGGACGTGGTGGGTCTCCGTCGGCGTGAAGGCGGTGAAGTCGTGCCTGCCGGGCAGCAGCGCGGCGCAGGCGTCGAGGGCGGCGCGGTCGAGCGGGCGCGGCCACCAGAGGGCGTGGCGACGCTCGAAGGGGCTGGCCGCGGTCCGGGTGAGCACGCGGTAGCGGTAGGTGCGGCTCCTGGCGTGGCGGCGGGCGTCGAAGCCCTCGGGCGCGCGCTCGCTGGCCAGAGCGGACACGTCGTCCGGCAGCACGCAGTTGAGGGAGCGCCGATCGGCCGGATCGCCGGCGTGGCCCGCCACCTGGCCCAGCGCGTGCACCCCGCGATCGGTGCGCCCGGCCACGGTCAGCTCCACGTCGCGCCGCAGCACCGTGCGCAGCGCCTCCTCGAGCACCCCCTGCACGGTGCGCAGCCCTGGCTGGCGCGCCCACCCCGCGAACTCCGAGCCGTCGTACTCGAGCAGCAGGCGGGCGGCCAGGGCCCTACCCGCGCCGGCGGGCGACGATCAGGGCGTAGTCCGCCTCGATGCGCAGGGAGCCGTGGGGGGCGACGTTCCAGCGCGCCATCAGCCCGCCGAGCTCGGCGCGCAGGTCCTCGAAGCGGTCGCTCGGCAGTCCCGCGCGGGCCGCGGCCATCGTGGGCGCCGAGGAGATCATCTCCTCGGCGAAGGCGGCAGGCGAATCGGCGGTCCACTCGATCGTGCGGCGCTCGACGCCCACGCGCGCCGCGAGCGGCTCGAGCCGCTCCCGGGCGGTGGCCTCGTCGCCCCACTGCTCGGAAAGCGGCATGTCCGGCGGCGGGGGCGCGAAGCGGCGCCCGATCGCGAACAGCTCGGCCATCACGCTGTCCGGAGTCCAGGCGGTCAGGCCCACGGCGCCGCCGGGCCGCACGACCCGGAGCAGCTCGGCGGCAACCACCTCCGGACGCGGGGCCAGCATCGCGCCGAACACCGAGCCCACGCAGTCGAAGCGGCCGTCCTCGAAGGGCAGCGCCTCCGCGTCGGCCTCGAGCCACTCGACCTCGAAGCCCTCGGCGGCCGTGCGGGCGCGGCCGCGCTCCACCATCCCCGGCGAGATGTCGGAGGCCACCACGCTCGCGCCCTCCCGGGCGCAGCCCAGCGCGAAGTTGCCGTCGCCGGCGGCCACGTCGAGCACCTCCTGGCCGGCGGAGACCGCGCAGGCGTCGCAGAGGGCCTCCGCCGCCGGCGCGAGCTGGCCCGAGAGCACCGAGTAGTCGCCCAGCCCCCACACCTGCGCCTGGCGCTGCTTGATGGCCTCGACGTCCACCGCTCAGCGGCCCCAGCCCTCGGGCGGCTGGATCCGGCCGTTCTCCAGGTGCCAGTACTCGCGCAGCTCCTCGCACCGGCCGTCGGTCCGGAAGCGCAGCAGCAGGCACCCGGGCAGCGTGACCTCCTCGCCGGAGTCCCTCATCGCCGCCCACCACTCGACCGCGACCCTGTTGCCGGCGACCACCGGCTCCCCGAAGCGCAGGTCGAGACCCTCCTGCGTCGACGTGGCGCTCGTCCAGTAGTCGCGGATGCCCGCCCGGCCGGTGGCGGGCGGGCGGAAGGGCGACGAGCGGTAGATCGCGCCCTCGGTGAAGAGGGCACCGACGGCCTCGGCGTCGCCGCTGCGCCACGCGTCGGCGTAGTCGTCGATCCACTGCCGAATGTCCACGGAGCCAGCCTATCCTTCGGCGCGTGAAGGTCACCGCCAAGGCCGACTACGCGGTGCGGGCCGTGCTCGAGCTGGCCGCCGTGGACGGCGGGCTCGTCAAGGGCGAGCGGATCTCCCGCGCGCAGGGAATCCCGCTCAAGTTCCTCGAGAACATCCTGATCGACCTGCGCCACGCGAGCATCGTGCACGCCCAGCGTGGAGCGGAGGGGGGCTACCGGCTGGCCCGCGCGCCATCTGAGGTGACGCTCGGCGAGGTGATCCGGGCCGTCGAGGGTCCGCTCGCCAGCGTGCGGGGCGAGCCGCCCGAGTCGGTCTCCTACGCCGGCCCGGCCGAGCATCTGCGGACGGTCTGGATCGCCGTGCGGGCCAGCCTGCGCACCGTGCTCGACGACCTCACCTTGGCCGACGTGGTAGAGGGCCGCCTGCCGCAGCAGGTCCAGCGGCTGACCGAGCCGCCGGACGCCTGGCAAAGGCGCTGACCGACCTCGCCCTGCGCATCCCAATTCGCATAGCATTTCGCTATGCGCGAACCGCATGAAGCAGTTCGTCACGCGGATCGAGGATGAGCTTGCCGCCTCGATTGACGAGCTGGTCGAGCGCGGGGTGGTCGAGTCGCGCTCGGACGCCGTACGCAGCGGCGGCCCGTGCTGGTCGTGACGAGATCCGAGGCGGTTTCCGTGTTGACATGGCTGATCGTCGCCCCCGTGACCAGAACGGTCCGGGGCATACCTACCGAGATCGCCCTCGACACGGAGAACGGCGTCGACGTTCACTGCGCGGCGTCGTTCGACGACCTGCAGCCGATCCGCCGCTCCTTCCTCACCCAGCGAGCTGGTCGACTGCTGCACCCTAGGAAGCAGATCTGCAGCGCGCTCGGCGCGCTGGCCGACTGCTAGCCCGACCCCCCTCGCTTCTCATTGGGCGATCCCACCCGACAGGATGCGAGAGGGGCCTCCTACAGGCCCGGCGGGTGCCTCGCCACGAAGCCGCGCGTCGAGCGCGGCGTCGAGGTCCAGCGCGAGCCGGTCTCGCCGATCGCGCTGGTGTCGTAGCGGCGGCCGTCGACCACCATGAAGGCGTGGCCGCTGTTCGCGTAGATCGTGACGTGGCGGCCCGGGCCCGGCTCGCCGTAGCTCATGAAGCCGGTGGAGTCGAGCGGCGACCTGAGCAGGCCTGCCCCGTGGAGGGCGTAGGAGATCGAGCCCGAGCAGTCGTACCCGGAGTCGTCGAAGCTGCGGTGACCGCCGCCGTAGCGGTAGGGCGCCTCGGCGATCCGGTTGGCGGCCCTGACGAGCCGTCGCAGCGTCCCGCCGCGGGCGCGCCCGCCGCCGCCGTTCGAGCGCTTCAGAGTCCGCCCGGAGCCCAGGCCGAGCGCCCGGCGGGTGACCGGCCCGACCACGCCGTCCGCGACCAGTCCGCGGCGGCGCTGGAAGCGGCGCACCGCGCGCTCGGTCTGCGGGCCGAACATCCCGTCGGCCGGGATCCCCAGCGCCCGCTGGAG
>JBOGXS010000284.1:0-3014 GCA_050693815.1 Thermoleophilaceae bacterium
CGGGTCCCCTCGAAGGAGCTGCCACCGGACACCGACCTGCAGCGGGCGCCCCTGCTCGAGGCGCAGGTCGAGATCGAGATCGCGGCCGGCGACCTCGACCGAGCCCGTCGCGCAGCCGACGAGCTGGAGCGCATCGCCGCCCGATTTCACAGCACGGCGCTCGGCGCCGGCGCGACCCTGGCTCGGGGAAGGGTGCGGCTCGCCGAGGGCCAGGCGGCGGAGGCGGAACGATGTTGCTCGGAAGCCGCACGACTGTGGAGCCAGATCGGGGCGCCCTATGAGGCGGCGCTCGCGCGAATGGTTCTCGCAGAGGCGCTCCAAGCCGGTGGCAGCGAGGACCAGTCCGTCATCGAGCGACACGCGGCCCGGGCGATCCTCGAGCGGATCGAAGTCGCGCCGAGCGCGAGGACCGACACCAACGTCTTTCGCCGCGAGGGCGACTACTGGTCGGTGGTCTTCGAGGGGCGCACGGTGCGCGTCCGCGACCTCAAGGGCATGCGGTATCTCGCCCAACTCCTCGCCCACCCCGGCCGCGACTTCCACGTGCTCGACCTGGTCGCCGCCGAAACTGGGCAACAGACGGCACTCGGCGACGCGGGCGAGCTCCTCGACGAGCGGGCCAAGCTGGCCTACCGCCGCCGCCTCACCGAGATCGACGACGACATCGAGCAGGCGCGCGCCCTCGGGGACGCCGAGCGGGAGGCGCAGGCCGACGCAGAGCGTGACTTCCTGGTCCGAGAGCTCGCGCGCGCGGTCGGCCTAGGTGGTCGCGATCGACGAGCCGCATCGGTCTCCGAGCGCGCTCGATCCGGTGTGACTCGCGCGGTCCGGCAGGGGATAGCGCGGATCGGCGAACACCATCCCGAGCTCGGCAAGCACCTCGACGGCACCGTTCGTACAGGCACGTACTGCGCCTACGTTCCAGATCCCGGCGCTCCCGCGGCGTGGACATCGTGACTAGGCGTTGCGCGGCTCAGCCCGGCCAGCTCACGCGCAGGGCGAAGCGGCCGGCGGGGCCGCGGCGGCGGCGCACGGTCAGCTTCACGAGCTCGGCCGGGCGGCGCCGGCACCACTCGACTCCGAAGCCGGCTCCGGCGCGCAGCCGGCCGCCGGCGGCGAAGCCGGGCGTCTCGGCCTGGACCTCGTAGGTCGCCCGTCGGGGGCCGGTCAGGCGCACCCTCAGCTCGCCGTCCAGCCGCACCCGGATCCTGAACCTGCGTACCGCGCGGCGCGGGCCTGCGCTGCCGCGGAAGGTGCGGGAGCGCGGTCTCGACCAGGGGTGGAGCACGTCGCGGCGGATGGCCGCGAACTGCGCCGGGCCGGGCCGCATCAGCTCGTTGAAGTACCACGGCGTCTGCGGGTAGTGCAGGTGCGCGTAGCCGTCGGCGAAGCCCTCCCCCGGGTCGTCGCGGTAGTGCGCCCCCTGGTTGCCCGGGAACAGCCGGCCGCGCCGCACATGCGCGCACACCCGGGTGGCGCTGGCCCAGTGCTTGGCGCCCCAGTCGAGCGCGTCCCAGGGGTTGTTCGAGCGCCAGCTGGCCACGTGGTGGCCGTACTCGTGGGTGAGCGGATACTCGACCGGGATGCCGCCCACCGACTCGCCCGGCACGTACATCCGCCCCTCCCCGATCGAGTAGCAGGCCACCACGCCCGCACCGCCGCCGCAGAGCTGCTGGATCTCCCGCGGCGTGCCGACGTACACGGCGAGACCGCCGAACTCCGGGCCGTGCAGGCGCGAGCCGAGGAAGTCGACCAGCGCCTGGTCGCCCGCCGGGTCCGGCGGGTAGGCCGGGGAGACCTCGACCTCGACCCGGTAGCCGTCGGCGCTTGTGTAGACGCTCGCGCCGGCCCGGGCGCGGGCGGCGCGCATGACGGGCGCCTCGCGTCGGAGAACGGTGTCCTTGAGGTGCGCGTGGTCAGCCGCGGCGCCGGTCAGCACCGCTCCGGCGTCGGGGATGTCCCGCTCGCGGGCGGCAACCGCCAGCGGGCATGCCAGGAGCACGGCGACCCCGGTCGCCGTGGCCAGAGCGGCGGGGCGAGCGAGCAGAGCCACCGCCAGAAGAACGGCGGCGGGAGTCGAGAACTTCGCCGCGCGAGGGCGCCGTCAGGCGTGGCGACGAGCGGCCGCGCGCGCATCTAGGCATCACGCTCGGTGATGTTATGATGTCTACGTGCGCACCACCGTGACCTTGGACCCGGACGTCGAGGCGCTCGTGAAGCGCGCGATGCGCGAGCGAGGATTGACGTTCAAGCAAGCGGTCAACGAAGCCATCCGGGCCGGGATGGGCGGCCCTCCGGACGCGGCGGCGGCGGACTTCCCCACCTATGACATGGGCGAGCCGCTCGTCGACATCACGAAGGCGCTTCGACTGGCCGGCGAGCTCGAGGATCAGGAGCTGACCGCGCGTCTCGCCCGCGGCTCCTGAGATCGTGCTGCTCGTCGACGCCAACGTGCTGCTGCACGCGGTCAACCAGCATGCACGCGAGCACGCGGTCGCCAGCGAGTGGCTTCGCGAGACACTCGGCGGGCGCGAGCCCGTGGCGTTCGCCTGGACCGTCCTGCTCGCGTTCCTGCGCTTGAGCACACATCCCGCCGTGTTCCCGCGCCCGCTCAGCGCCGCCCATGCGGCCGATCTCCTGGAGCGCTGGCTGCGCTCGACCCCGGCGGTCACGATCGAGCCCAGCCGCCGGCACCTGCCGTTGCTGCGCGGCCTGGTGGAGCGAGCCGGCGCCGCCGGCAACCTCGTGGGCGACGCCCACCTTGCGGCTCTCGCCCTCGAACACGGCGCGACCGTCGTCTCCTTCGATCGCGATTTCGCACGCTTCGAAGGAATCACGCTGCGGCGGCCGGGCTGATCGGCCCCATCGGGCCGAGACGGGGCGCGCGAGGGACCGGGACCAGCTGCGCGCGGCGCGCTCAGCCCGGCGGGTGACCGGTCAGCGCCGCCTCGGGCGCTTGCACCTCTCCGCGGGGAAGGGGCTGATCCAGCGCGCGCGAGAGCGCGATCCCGAGC
>JBOGXS010000285.1:0-6681 GCA_050693815.1 Thermoleophilaceae bacterium
CCGTCGGCTCTTGCGAAACGTAGTGCGAGCACCGTCCTCCGAAGCTCGCCCGGCTGCTCGGCCATCTCTCTCAGGGAGAATCTCCCGTCATGCTGTGAGTCGCGCACTGTTCCACAACACGCGCATCAGCCGAGCCGGCGTACCTCTTCCCGCGCGGCGCGAGCGTGACCGGGATCAGCGCCTCCAGCGGAGCCGGCGAAGGTTGTGTCATCGGCCGGCTTCGAGGTCGGGCTCGGGCAACCTCTCCTCGAGCGCGGAGTCAGCCGCTTCGGCACGCTGGCGCCAGGCCCGTTCCGTCGTCTTCAACCCGGGGCAATCGGCGTCTCGGTCGACCAGGACGCGCCCCTGGTCGAGCACGTCGACCATGAGCTGCGGCGGCCGCTCGGCATCTTGAAGCGTCATTACAACCGATCTGTTGACGTGCTGTCACATGGACGCGCGGCGCCGAGGAGGGGCGTGGGGAGACGACCGCGAGGTTCGCGCCAGCTCGTACGGCGTGGTGCGAAATCCAGCCCCAGCTCACCGCTGCTCAGGCGGCCCGTCTTCGCGAGCTCGCCGCGGAGCGGGGTGTGTCCGTCGCGGAGCTGCTCCGAAGGGGGGCCGATCTCGTCCTGCGCGAGGAGGGGCCCGTGTCGCACGAGGAGCGCAAGCGTCGCGCCTTGTCGGTCGTGGGACGCTTCCCCGACAGGGCCTCGGATGTCGCAGTCGAGCATGACCGCTATCTCGACGAGACCTACGCAAGCTGAGCGTCTTGGTCGATACATCCGCCCTCTACGCCGTCCTCAATCCCGACGACGACCAGCACGAGGTGGCGGCGCCCGTGTTCACGGACCTTGTCCGCGCCGACGAGTCGCTGGAGACACACGCGTTCGTTCTCGTAGAGACCGTGGCGATAGCTGAGCGCCGTACGCAAAGCGTCCCGCATATGGACGGAATGTGTGGAACCCCCTTCCCCGCCGCGGGCCCCGGCGGGAGGGAGAAGGGGATCCGTGCCACGCCCTCCGACAGCGAGCGCAGCGCGCTCGGCCCGACCGAAGGTCGACCGCTTCCCGTTCGCGGTTGGCCGCCGGGAGCTCCGGGGCGCCGGTCGCCACGACGGCGGCGGGCTTCGATTTCTCGCCGTGACCACGAAGGACCGTTTGCACCGGCTCGTGGACGACCTTTCGCCGCAGCAAGCGGGGAACGCCCTGCGGCTGCTCAACTCCCGCCGAGACGACCCCGTGGTGAGACGGCTCGACTCGGTGGCCGAGGATGACGAGCCGTTCACCGAAGACGACGCGGCCGCCCTTGCCGAAGCAGAGCAGGATCTCGCCGCTGGCCGCACCATCTCCGGCGACGAGATCCGCCGCAAGCACGAGTGAGCGCCGAGGGCGCCTGGGACCTCCGCTACACCCAGCGCGCTGTGATGCGCGTGCTGCCTCGTGGGCGCGCCTACGAGCGCTGATCCGGGCCCCGTCCCCCGGCCGCCTCGGCGAACAGCCGCTCCCAGCGGTCGGCCGCTGTGTCGATCGTCTGGTGCTTGGCCCAGTCCTTTGCCCTGCGGGCGAGGCGGCGGCGCTCGCCGCGGTGGCCGGCGAGCCGCGAGAGCGCCTCGAACCAGCCGTCGTCGGCGACCAGAAGGCCGCCCTGGTCCTCCCCCAGCCCGATGTAGGGGCCCAGCGGCGATGCCAGCCACGGCAGCCCGGACGCCGCGTACTCCTTCAGCTTGATGTCCGAGCGCGCGCGGTTGTGCCGCAAGTCGGCCAGCGGGGCGATGCCGATATCCCAGGCGCCCATCAGCTTCGGCAGCTCACGGAAGCCGGTGCGGGGCACGCGGTGGTAGCGCTCGGCCGGGAGGCCGAGGTCCACGCCCACGGTCTCGACCCGCACGTCCTGGCGCTCGGCCAGCAGGCGGCGCAGGGCGTCCACGAGCGGGATGTGCGCGATGTCGGCCCTGTGCTCGAGCGCCGCGACCCAGCCGATCACCACGCCGTCGTGGCGCCGGCGCGGGCGGAAGGTGCCGTGCGGCACGTGGTTGCCGATCACCTCCACGCGCTCGATGCCGGCGCGACGATACTTCGCGGCGATCAGCTCGCTCGTGGTGGTCATCAGGCGGGCGCGGCGCGCCACCTTCACCATCTTCGTGAAGATGCGCTGCCCGGCGAGGCCGCCCAGCTTGCGGTAGTTCGCGCTCTCCTTGGGGACGGCCGTGAAGTCGTCGTCGTTGTCCCAGGTGATCGCGATGCCGCCCCGGGCCAGCTCGGCGACGACCCGGCGCGTCTCCTCGTCGCAGCGGCGGTAGACGTGCACGAGGTCACAGCGGGCGAGCCGCCGCAGCTCGGCCTTGCCGTCGCCGTTCGCGGGCCATACCACCTGGTGGCCGCGGCGCTTCATCGCCCGCATTGGCTCGATCGCGCGGTAGTGGGCGTTGCTGCTTGGGTGCCAGACGCCCAGGCGCACGGACGCTCAGCCCCGCTTGCGGCGCGGCGGCCGGTCGCCGCCGAAGGTCGGGAACTCGTAGCCGTAGAGCTTCCACTCGCCGTCCTCGCGCACGAACCCGTAGTCCACGCGCGTGGCGTCCCGTCCGGGTCCGTCGAGCGCCAGGTTGACCTCGGCTCGATCGCCGTCGACCACGACCCCCTCGATGACCACTCTGCGGCCACCTCGCTCGCGCCTGCTCGCCCGCGCGTCCTTGCGGCACGCCGGCGCGCGGCCGCGGTACTGGTCGGCCAGCAGCTGCCTCGTCATGTGCTCGCAGCGCTCCGGCTCTCCCTGGGCTATCAGCCGGGCGACGTTGCGGAGATCGCCCGCATCGCTCTCGTTGCTCTCGCCGCAAGCCGCCACCGCCGCCAGGGCGCCGGCCACCAGCAGCGCATTCGCCGAACGGAGGTACGCCTTCAAGGCAGCCCCTTCTCGTTCACGGAGTGCAGTCCTCGCCGATACGCCGCCGCCACCGCCTCCGCGCGGCTGTGCACCCCGAGCTTCATCAGGATGTGCTCGAGGTGCTTCGCCACGGTCTTCGGAGTGACGAACAGGCGCTCGGCGATCATGGCCGGGGTGAGCCCGTCGGCGAGCAGGCCCAGCACCTCGAGCTCGCGATCGGTCAGATCGTCGCGGGAGCCCGACCCGCGCCGGCGCGGGTCGCGTCTGCGGCTGCGTCGCTGGAGGGAGCGGATCCGGGCCAGCAACTCGCCGCGGGAAAGCGGCTTGCCGAGGTGCTCGTCGGCCCCGAGGAGCAGGCCGGCTTCGCGGTCGCACGGCTCGCAGCGGTCCCCCGAGAGGAAGACGATCGACAGTGTCGCGCCGTACTCCTCGCGCAGCGCCCGACAGACCTCGTAGCCCGAGATGCCGTCGAGCTGCACCTCCAGCAAGACCAGCTGCGGCAGCTCGCGATGAGCCAGGTCGACCGCCTCCTCGCCGGTGGCGACCGACTCGACTCGGAAACCGCCATGCCTCAACGCCCCGTCGAGGAATCTCCGGTGCCGAGGGTCCGGGTCGACCACCAGGACGGGCGCCTCCACTGCGCTTTGCAGGACCGCGGCTTGCGACATGGAACCTCCGCAACGTCCTTGTCCCTTACGGGAGAAGCGATCTGGTTTGAGGAAAGACACGTTAATCGGTAGAGGGCATCTCATCAAGCAGATCTACGCAGGATTCGGCCGATGCCGTACGGCGCGGCCCGGACGAAGTTTCGGTCCATGCCCGTTTCGCGAGGCTCGGGCCGGGACTAGGGTGCGAAGCCACATAGCCATGCGCCCGTAGCTCAATGGTCACGAGCGAGGTGGAGGCAGCCAGAGCACTTCGCGGTCCAAGCCGGTCGTGGGAGTTACAGAGTCTTCCTTGCTAGCGGGAGGGCGCCGTGCTCCCGGCGGTCAGAGCGCTCACCGTTCCAGATCGGCGAAAGATCGTGTTCCCATGCTTCTTGCCGGAAGCCAGACTCCAAGAGCATCGGTCTTGTACACCGAAGGCTGCGGGTTCGAGTCCCGTCGGGCGCGCCTGGCAGGTTGGAGCACCACTAGAGAGGACGGTGAGGCATGGACCGCGTCGCCCCGACGCTGAAGCACGGCTCCCTGAACGGACACGGGCCCGATGACGGCGGGCGACCGGACCAGGGCCAGTCGCCGCTGCGGATCGTCGACCTCGACGAGGCGGAGCGCGAGGCGTCCGCGGTGGCCGTCGACCGGGGCTTCCTGGAGCCGGTCGCGAGCGCCGGCATCGAGCCCGCCACGTCCGACTTCTTTGACGCCGCGGAGGCACTCGAGGGCATTTTGCCCCGGTCCGTCCGCGGCGGGCTCGTCGCGCTGCGAAGGGGCGGCGTGCCGGCCGTGGTCGTACGCGGCCTGCCGAGCGACTCCGATCCCGGCCCCACCCCCACCACGGCCGCCGGCGACCCGCCGCTCACGCCGCGCCGGGGACACGCCTGGCTCGCCCTGGCGGTGCGCCGGCTCGGCGACGAGTTCGCCTACGCCATGGAGAAGAACGGGGCGATCGTCCACAACGTCTACCCCACGCGCGAGGGGGCCGAGACCCAGTCGAACGCATCCTTCAAGGTCGACCTGAGCCTTCACACCGAGAACGCCTTCCATCCGATCAGGCCCGCGTTCGCTACTGCGTCCGAACCCCACCGGAGCCGACCGCCACGCGCCTCGTCCTGATCGACGACGTGCTGGCCGACCTGACCGACTTCGAGATCGCCGTGCTGCGCCAGCCGCGCTTCACGCTGCGCGTGGTGGACAGCCACCGCGCCGAGGGCGAGGACGACGTCGAGCTGCCGGTCGTCCCGCTGACCGGATCGCCGCGCCGCCCGGCGATCCGCTGGCACGAGTCGCTCCGCGCCGTCGACGACGTCGCCGCGCGCGTGGCCAGGTCGTTCGGCGCCGCCGCCACGCGAGCCACCAGGCACGTGCAGCTGCGCGAGGGCGACCTGCTCGCCTTCGCCAACGAGACCTGCCTGCACGGCCGCGACAGCTTCGACGCGCGCCTGGACGGCACGGACCGGTGGGTGCTGCGCGGCTACGCGCTGCGCGACCTCACCCCCACCCTCCCGTTCGTCTCGCCGGCCAGACCGCAGGTCACGCGGGTCGATCTGTCCGCGCCGGGGAGCGGCTGACATGGCCACCGTCGCGGCGGCGGCCGCGAGCAGCACGGCGGCACCGGAGCGGACCTTCGTCCGCGACCTCCCGAAGCAGATCGGCCAGCGCGTGGTCGTGCACGGCTGGCTGGCGGGGCTGCGCCGCGCCAGGACACTGCGCTTCCTCACCGTCCGAGATCGCAGCGGCGCCGTGCAGGCCGTCTACCGCGACGCCGAGAATCCCGCTCTGCTCGACGCGATGACGCCCGAGAGCGCCGTGCGGGTGATCGGGACCGTCGGCGAGCCCGCGAACGCCCGCTTCGGCTCCACCGAGATCGAGGTCGAGTCGATCGAGCTGGTCGCCGCGGCACGGGCCCCGCTGCCGCTGGACGGCGGCGCCGAGCCGGAGTCGCGCCTCGACCACCGGCACCTCGATCTGCGCCCGCGCGACCGGTTCCTGGTGTTCGAGGTGCAGACCACGCTCGAGCTGGCGATCCGCGAGTACGTGCTCGCGCGGGGCTTCGTCGAGATCCACTCGCCGAAGATCAGCGGCGGGGGCAGCGAGTCGGGCGCGACCGTGTTCGAGGTGCCCTACTTCGGCCAGTCGGCCTGCCTCGTGCAGTCGCCGCAGTTCTACATGCAGATGGCGATGGCCGCGGGCTTCGATCGCGCCTTCGAGATCGGCCCGGTGTTCCGCAACGAGCCCGGCGCCACGCCCCGTCACGCGACCGAGTTCACGATCGCGCACTTCGAGCTGTCCTGGATCGAGTCCCACGAGGACCTGATGGACCTCGAGGAGGACCTGCTGCGCTACGCGTTGTCGGTGGTGCAGGACGTGCACGGGGCCGACATCGAGCGCCACTGCGGCATCGCGGTCGAGGTCCCTCCCGAGGGCATTCCGCGTATCCCCCTGTCGGAGGCGCCGGGGCTGACCGGCCAGGAGCTCGGCGAGGGCGGCCGGCTGCTCGGCCGCGCGGAGCAGGCGCTCTGCAAGTACGCCAAGGAGCAGGAGGGGCACAGCTTCGTCTTCCTGACCAACTACCCGGCCGCCGACCGGCCCTTCTACACGATGCGGGAGGGCGAGCTCGAGTCGAGGAGCTTCGACCTGCTCTGGCGCGGGATCGAGCTGACCTCGGGCGGGCAGCGCGAGCACCGCCACGAGCTGCTGCGGGCGCAGACGATCGACGCGGGCATGGACGCCGTCACGCTGAGGCGCTACCTCGAGCCGTACTTCCTCGAGATGTTCCGCTATGGCTGCCCGCCGCACGGAGGATTCGGGATCGGCGTCAACCGGCTGCTGATGGCGCTGCTGGCGCAGCAGTCGATCAGGGAGACGAGCTTCGTGTTCCGCGGCCCGGGGCGGTTCGTGCCGTGACCGCGGAGCCGCCCACAGCGGAGGAGTACGTGGGCATGGGGCCGGTGCAGGGTCAAGTGCTGGCACGGCTGCGCGAGTACGTGGCCGGCGAGCTCGAAGCCTCCATCGCCCCGCGCTCCCCGCTCGGCCCGCACGCCGTGCGCGTGAGCGCGTCCCCCGACGCCTGCGACGCCCTCGCCCGCGTGCTGGCGAGCCGCTCCTGGGTCGACGCGGTGGCGGTGCGGCCGCCGGCCGTCTACGTGCGCGTGACCACCGC
>JBOGXS010000286.1:0-9498 GCA_050693815.1 Thermoleophilaceae bacterium
CGAGGCGGATGCCGAACCCTGCGCAGCCGGCCAAGCCGGTCGCTTCGGGCCTGGGCGGGCGAGCTTCGCCGCGCTCGTGCTCGACGCGTCGGGGATCGCGGACGCCCCCGGCCTGCGCGAGGCCTACTCGTTCTTCCACCCGGTCGTGCGGAGGATCGAGCAGTCGGGGCGGCTGGTGGTGCTCGGCCGGCCGCCGGAGGACTGCGAGACGCCGCGGCAGGCCGTGGCCCAGCGCGCGCTCGAGGGGTTCGTGCGCGCCGCGGCCAAGGAGGTCGGCAAGGGCGCGACCGCCAACCTCGTCTACATGGCGCCCGGGGCGGAGGGCGGCCTCGAGGCGACGCTGCGGTTCCTGCTCTCGGCGCGATCCGCCTACGTCTCCGGCCAGGTGGTGAGGATCGCCGCGTCCGAGGCAGGGCCCACCGCCGACTGGGACCGGCCGCTCGACGGCAAGGTCGCCCTGGTCACCGGCGCCTCGCGCGGGATCGGCGAGTCGATCGCGGAGACGCTGGCACGCGACGGCGCGCACGTGGTCTGCCTCGACGTGCCCGCGCAGGGCGAGGACCTCGTGGGCGTGGCCAACCGAATCGAGGGCTCGACGCTTCAGCTCGACATCGCGGACGGGCGCGCGCCGGCTGCGCTCGCCGAGCACCTGCGCTCGCGGCACGGCGGCGTGGACGTGGTGGTGCACAACGCGGGCGTGACGCGCGACAAGACGCTCGGGCGGATGAGCGAGGACCAGTGGGACGCTGTGATCGCGATCAACCTCGACAGCCAGGTGCGGATCAACGAGAAGCTGCTCGACGAGGGCCTGCTCAGGCCCGGCGGGAGGATCGTCGGCGTGTCGTCGGTCAGCGGGATCGCCGGCAACCGCGGCCAGGTCAACTACGCCACCAGCAAGGCCGGCGTGATCGGGCTGGTCGACGCGCTGGCGCCCCGGCTCGCCGGCCTGCCCGCCACGATCAACGCGGTGGCGCCCGGGTTCATCGAGACGCGGATGACGGCCGCCATGCCCTTCGCCACGCGCGAGGCCGGGCGGCGGCTGAACAGCCTCTCGCAGGGCGGCCGGCCGGCCGACGTGGCGGAGACGGTCGCCTGGCTCGCCGCCCCGGGGTCGGCCGGCGTGAACGGCAACGTGGTCCGCGTCTGCGGGCAGGCGCTGCTGGGCGCCTGATGGCGACGGAGATGCTCGAGTCGCCGCCCGGTCTCGGCGGCCTCTACGCGCGGGCCGTGGCGGGCGCCCTCCGGCGCGGCGGCGAGGCGCTGCCCGATGGCGAGCTCGGTCTGGACGGCGTGGAGACCCGGCGCGACCACGTGGTGGCCTACTCACGCGCGTGCGGCTTTCGCCTGCGCGACGAGCTCCCGCCCACCTACCCGCACGTCATCTGCTTTCCGCTGGCCATGAAGCTGATGACGCAGTCGTCGTTCCCGTTTTCCGTCATGGGCCTCGTGCACGTGGCGAACCGGATCGAGCAGCCGCGCCCGATCGGGACCGGTGAGCGCCTGGACGTGCGGGTGCGGGCCGCCGATCTCCGCCCGCACGATCGCGGCACCCAGTTCGACGTGCTGGCCGAGGCGCTGGTCGATGGCGATCCGGTGTGGCGCAGCGCCAGCACCTACCTGCGCAAGCGGGGCGGCGGCTCCGCCTCCGGGAAGGAGCGCCCCAAGCCACCGCGCCGAAACGCGATCTGGCGCGTGCCCGGCGACACCGGGCGCCGCTACGCGGAGGTGTCGGGCGACCGCAACCCGATCCACCTCCACCGCCTGACCGCGCTCCCGTTCGGCATGGGACGTCCGATCGCCCACGGCATGTGGCTGAAGGCGCGCTGCCTGGCGGCGCTGGAGGGAACGCTCCCCGAGTCATTCGAGGTGGACGTCGCCTTCAAGCTGCCGCTCCAGCTGCCCGGGGCGGTGAGCTTCGCGTCCTGGCCGGAGGGCGAAGGCCGCGGCTTCGCGGTGCACGACCGGCGCAACGAGAGGCCGCACCTGGCGGGAGCGATGCGCGCCCGAAGCGCCGAGCCCTAGCCGAACAGGTGCTCGTCCATCCGCCGCAGGCCGTCGAGGTCGTGCACGTCGTCCTGGAGATGGGGGACCTCGACGATCGGCTTGCGGCCGATCCGCCTGCGCAGCTCGGCGAGTCCGGCGCGGTCGCGCTCGGCCAGGCGGCGCTCGTCCGCGTGGGCACGCATCACCTTGGCCGCCAGCTCGTCGCCGAGGAGGGCCTCGAGCTCGGCGTGGTCGCTGCCTCCGGCGGCGCGGTGCACGCGGTTCGCCACCACGCCGGCGAAGGGGAGGCCGGCCTCCATCAGGCGGTGGTGGAACCAGACCGCCTCGTCGAGCGCCTGCCGTCGCGGAGAGGTCACGAGCACGAAGGCGGTGCGGCTGTCGGCCAGCAGCTCGTTCACCAGCGCGGCCCGCTCGCGAAAGCCCTCGGTCATGCCGGCGAAGGTGCGGAAGAACTCGCCCAGGTCGGCGAGCAGGTCGATGCCGGTGGCGCGCTGCATCGCCGAGAAGACCATCCCGGTGCCGCGCCCGAGCAGCTTCAGTCCCAGCCCGGCCGGCGCGGTGAAGAGCTGGAGCGTGCGGGAGTCCACGAACTCGGTCAGCCGTCGCGGGGCGTCGAGGAAGTCGAGCGCGTTGCGGGTGGGCGGCGTGTCGAGCACCAGCAGGTCGTAGCGGCCCTCCTGGTGCAGCTCGTGCAGCTTCTCCATGGC
The DNA here is from genome assembly GCA_050693815.1 of Thermoleophilaceae bacterium. Lineage (GTDB taxonomy): Bacteria > Actinomycetota > Thermoleophilia > Solirubrobacterales > Thermoleophilaceae > JACVRW01. The sequence continues at coordinate 2,712 of JBOGXS010000286.1, forward strand.
CATGTACTCCTGGGAGCCGGCCACGGCGTTCGACAGCTCCTGGTAGATGCGGTTGGCGAGCACCGCGTCGCGGGTGCGCTCGTCCGGGGCGTGCCATTCGACGATCTCGTCGAACGTGCGCTTGGGGTCGAGCATCATCGCCCACAGCTCGCCCTCGAGCCCGTACCCCCGACGGGTGGGCTCGAAGAGGTCACCCGGCAGGGCGACGCGGTGCTCCTCGTTGCCCAGCTCGGGCAGGCCGAGCGAGTTGGCGAGCCGGCGGGCCGGGTCGATCGTGAGCACGGCGACCTTCCTCCCGCGCGCGGCCATGCCGAGCGCGACGGCCGCCGAGGTGGTCGTCTTGCCCACCCCACCGGACCCGGCGCAGATGCAGACCTCCTTGCGCTCGAGCCAGCGCTCGATCACAGCGCGCGCTCCAGCCGGCGGGCCAGCTCGTCGAGCTGGTCGAGGCCCAGCTCGGGCTCGAACAGGAACGGCAGCGTGGCCACCGGGGCGTCGAGCCCGCGCCGCAGCCGGCGCAGCTGCGAGCGCTGGCCGCGCACCCGCTCGTGCTCGGCGATGGCGGCCCGCAGTGGGCCCCCCACCCCGTCGCCGCCGACCGCGCAGCTCTCCGCCTCGCGCAGCCGCTTCGCCTGCGCTCCGGTGAAGCGCTGCGGATAGAGCCCGTTCACGATCGCCCGGTCGATGGCCATGCCCATCTCCTCGCCCAGCCGGCGCTCCAGGTCGAGCGTCTCGTTCACGGGCATCTCCTCGGGCAGGGCCACCACGACGACCCCGGTGCGCCGCGGGTCCCGCAGGAACCCGTCGATGACCAGCGCCTGCCGCCGGATCGGGCCCACGCGCGCGACGCCCGCGTAGGTGGACGGCGCGCGCAGCATGGCGATGCCGTGGCCCGTCGCGGGGGCGTCGACGATCGCGAGGTCGAACGCCGAGCCGCCCGTGCGGCGCTCGAGCTGGGCGAGGTCCCACACCTTGCCGATCGTGACGAGCTCGGACAGGCCGGGGGCGGCGGCGCTGAGGTAGCGGAAGACGCTCGACCCGCCGAGCACGCCCGCGAGAGTGCTCGACTTGAGCTGGTAGCGCAGCCACTCCTCCTTGGCACGCTCCGGGTCGACCGACACCGCGTGCAGCCCCGGTCGCAGCTCGCGCTCCTCGTGCTCTGAGGCCGGCACGCCGAAGATCGCGGCCAGGCGCTCCTGCTCGGCCACCTCGCAGACGACCGTGCGCTTGCCCGCCCGCGCCGCCAGCAGGCCGAGCGCGGCCGAGACGGTCGTCCTGCCGACGCCGCCCTTGCCGGTGACCACGAGCAATCGCCTGTCGAGGAGGGACATGGGTGAAGGAATCGCTTCACCTGGCGGGGGGAACACCCGGGAGGATTCCCCCCGCCAGATGCGAATACGCACTCCGTATGGAGCCTACGGCCAAGGTCATCGCCTTCACGAACCAGAAGGGGGGTGTCGCCAAGACGACCACCACCCTCAACCTCGCGGCCGCGTTCGTGGAGCGCGACCACCGGGTGCTCTGCGTGGACCTCGATCCGCAGGGCAACCTGACCATGAGCCAGGGCATCGACCCGGACGCGCTCGAGGTGTCGATGTACGACGTGCTGGTGCACCAGGTCTCGGTGCGCGAGGTGATCCGCAAGCGCGAGGTGGACGTGGCCTGCTCATCGATCGACCTGGCCGGCGCGGAGATCGCGATGTCCACGATGATCGGCCGCGAGCGCGCTCTGAAGAAGGGCCTCGCCCCCATCCTCGACGACTACGACTACATCTTCGTGGACACCCCGCCGAGCCTCGGGCTGCTCACGATCAACGCCCTGACGGCGGCCCACAAGGTGATCGTCCCCGTCCAGTGCGAGTATCTGTCCATGCGTGGGCTGATCCAGCTGCAGAACACGCTCTCCATGGTTCGGGAGGAGCTGAACCCGGAGATCGAGATAGAGGGCATCCTTCCGACGCTCGTGGACAATCGCACGGTGCACGCCAAGGAGGCGATCGAGATCCTTGAGGAGAACTTCGGCGATCGCGTGTTCGCCTCGCGGATCAACAAGACGGTGCGCTTCGCGGAGGCGCCGGTGAAGGGGATGTCGGTGCTGAAGTACGACCCGGACGGCAAGGCGGCCTACGCCTACCGTCAGCTAGCGGAGGAGGTCCTGGCGAATGGCAAGCGGTAACCGGGCGAGCATGCGCGAGGGCCCCCTGGCTCAGCTCTTCCGCAAGACGGATGACGACGCGGAGCAGCCCGAGCGCGGGGAGGAGCGCGAGCCCCGTGGCGAGGAGCCCCGTCGCGAGAAGCCGCACTCCCAGGAGCCCGTCGGTGCGCAGCCGGCCGAGCCGGCTGCTTCCGCAAGGCCCCGGGCCGGCCGGCCGCTTCCGGAGGGCGGCCCCTCCCCGCAGATCACCCGCCAGCGGCCGGAGCCCGCCCCCCGCTCCGCCGACCCCGCCCCCCGCTCGATGGAGCTCACCGAGGCGGCCAGGCGCTCGCAGCAGCGCGCCGAGGAGCGCGCGCGGCGGCGCGAGCAGGAATCATCCAACCAGCGGGTGAGCCGCTACGAGGGCGTGCCCAGCCCGGAGGAGCGCCTGCGCTCGGTCTTCTCGGCCGACATCCCCGAGAACATCATGGAGCGGCCGCCGGAGCGCGCTCCGGAGCCCCAGCCCGCTCCCTACGCCATGCCCTCCGCCGGCCGCGTGACCGAGCCCGTGCTGCGCGTGGTGGGCGTGGGCGGCGCCGGCGTGAATGCGGTCAACCGCATGATCGAGGCCGAGGTCGAGGGCGTGGAGTTCCTCGCGGTGAACACCGACACCCAGTCGCTCGAGCAGTCCGCCGCCCACAACCGGGTGCACATCGGGGGCGACGTCACGCGCGGGCTCGGCTCGGGCTCGAACCCAGAGCTCGGCCGCCTCGCGGCGCTCGAGGACTACGACCACCTGAAGAGCCTGCTGAAGGGCGCCGACATGGTGTTCATCACGGCGGGCGCGGGCGGCGGGACCGGCACTGGCGGGGCGCCGATCGTGGCGCGCATCTCGCGCGAGGTCGGGGCCCTCACGGTGGGCATCGTCACCAAGCCGTTCTCCTTCGAGGGCGCGCGGCGCGGCGAGCAGGCCGACCACGGCGTGGAGGAGCTCGCGCGCGAGGTGGACACGCTGATCGTGATCCCGAACTCGCGCCTGCTGTCGGTGCTCGACAAGTCGACCTCGATGGTCGAGGCCTTCCGCGTGGCCGACGACGTGCTCCGCCAGGGCGTCCAGGGCGTCTCCGACCTGATCACGCTGCCCGGGCTGATCAACCTCGACTTCGCCGACGTCCGCACGATCATGGCGCAGGCCGGTCAGGCGCTGCTCGGGATCGGCATGGGGACCGGCGATCGTCGGGCCATGGACGCGGTGGAGCATGCGATCGAGTCGCCGCTCCTGGAGACGTCGCTCGAGGGCGCGCGCTCGATCCTGCTCTCGGTCACGGGCGGCCGCGACCTCTCGCTGTGGGAGGTCAACGAGGCGGCCAAGGCGGTGGCGGAGGCGGCCCACCCGGAAGCCAACATCATCTTCGGCGCCATGGTCGACGAGAAGGTCGTGGACCAGGTGTGGGTGACGGTCGTGGCCACCGGCTACGGCGACCGCCCGCAGTACCGCGCCGCGCCGCGCGGCGAGTCGCGCGAGTCGCGCATCCCGGCCGACCACGAGCCGAGCGTGCGCCGAGGTCGCCAGCGGGCGGGGTCGACCCTCACCGACATCGACGTGCCCGAGTTCATCCCGCGCTAGCCCGGTCGCGGGGTACCTTCCCCCGCATGAAGGGGGTCGTGGCTGCCGGCCATCCGCTCACCGCCGAGGCGGGAGCCGATGTGCTGCGCGACGGCGGCAACGCCGTCGACGCCGCCGTGGGCTGCGTGCTGATGTCGTTCGTGGCCGAGTCGCCGCTCACCGGTCCGGGGGCGGGCGGCTTCATGCTGGTGCACACGGCCGGGGGCGAGGAGGACGGGGCCGGGGGCGAGGACCACCTGCTCGACTTCTTCGTGTCGGCGCCCGGTCACGGGCTCGACGCGCGCGAGCCGGTCGCGCTCATGCCGATCGACGTCCACTTCTCGGAGGACGCGGTCCAGCGCTTCAACGTCGGGCCGTCGTCGTGCGGGGCCTACGGCACGACGCTCGGCCTCGCTGACGCGCTCGAGCGCTTCGGCACCGCGCGGCTCGGCGATCTCACGTCGCGGCCCGCGAGGGCCGCGCGCGAGGGGGTCGAGGTGGTCCCGATGCAGGCCTTCCTGTTCGAGGTGCTCGAGCCGATCTTCCGCTCGACGCCGGAGTGCTCCGAGCTCTACGCCCCCGGCGGGCGGCTGCTGCGGAGAGGGGAGACGTACCGCTTCCCGGATCTCGGCGGCCTGCTCGACCGGCTCGGCGACGAGGGCCCCGGGTTCCTGTACACGGGCGACGTGGCCGCCGCGGCCAGCGACTGGGTGCTCGAGCGCGGCGGCCTGCTCACGCGCGAGGACCTCGCCCGCTACGCGATCGAGGAGCGCGAGCCGGCGCGGGTGAGCTACCGGGGACGCACCGTGCTCACCAACCCCCCGCCGTCGTCTGGCGGCATCCTGATCGCCGACGCCCTGGGGATCCTCGAGCGCCTCGCCCGCCCGCACGACGCCTGCGTGATCGCCGAGGTGATCGCCTCGACGAACCGCGCCCGCGACGAGGAGTTCCTCGCCGGCCTCGAGACCGAGGGCTACCTCGAGCGCTTCCTGGCGAAGGAGGCGCTCGACGCTGTCGCCACGGAGGTGCGCAGCCGGCTGGGCAACACGACTCACATCTCGGTGATGGACGCGAGCGGCAACTGCGCGTCGGTCACGTGCTCGAACGGCTCCTGCTCGGGCGTGGTCGTGCCCGGCACCGGCATGCACCTCAACAACATGCTCGGCGAGCAGGACCTCAACCCGCTCGGGTATCACCGCTACCAGCCCGGGACGCGCGTGCCGAGCATGATGGCGCCGACCGTGGTGCTGCGCGAGGACCGGGCCGAGATGGCGCTTGGATCGGCGGGGTCGAACCGGATCCGCTCGGCGATCCTGCAGACCATCCTCGGGGTGGTCGACCACGGCCTGGCCGCCCAGGAGGCGGTGGCCGGGCCGCGCATCCACGTGGAGGGTCGCGAGGTCGAGGCCGAGCCCGGCACCGACGAGGAGCCGCTCGGCCGGCTCGAGCGGTCCGGCTGGACCGTTCGCCGCTGGGCCGAGCAGAACCTCTTCTTCGGCGGCGTGCAGGCGGTCGCCCGTCACCCGGAGACAGGCGAGCTGAGCGGCGGGGGCGACCCTCGCCGCGGGGGCGCGGCCCGGATCGTGCGCTGACCCTAGCCCCGCACGCTGCCGTTGCCGCGCGCGCGCTCGGCCGCCCGCTCGGCGTGCCGGATGCGCCGGATCGCCTCCTTGAAGAGGCCCTCGAGCTGGTCGAGCCGGCCGCGCTCGGAGCGCAGCTCCAGCAGCATCTGCTTGGCCTCGAGGGTCACGTCGAGGGTCGCGGCCATCCCGTAGGCGTCGAGCTGCTCGAGCGCGTCGGCCTCCGGGCGCTCGTCGGTCACCTCGGCCACCAGGTCCGCGTAGCGGCGGCGCGCCTCGTCGGCGGCGCCGGCGTCGGGGCCGGGCTCGTCGTCGGCCAGCAGCTCCACGTCCCCGGCCGGGTAGGGCAGGTCCTCGATGCGGCGCAGCAGGCGAAACGGCGAGGTGCCCTCCACGAGCACGTTGAGGCGCCCGTCCTCGAAGCGCTCGAGCACGCGGCTGATGCGGGCCGAGCAGCCGACCTCCTTGAGGCCGTCGTCCGAGAGCCAGACGATCCCGAACTCGCTCTCCCGCTTGAGGCACTCGCCGATCATCAGCTTGTACCGCTCCTCGAAGATGTGCAGGGGCACGAGCTCGTGGGGGATGAGCACGAGCCCCAGCGGGAAGAGCGGGAAGCGCTCGCGGGTCTCGGGCATCTGCGAAACGGTAGCCCCATGCCCGGACCGGGTAGAACCGGGGTCGCGTGTCCAGGACAGAATCCGCGCGCACTCGGCCGAGCCGAGCGCTTGCGGCCATCAGCCGTCGGCAGCTGATCGTCTCCGGCGCGCTCGCGGCGCGTCCAACAGCCCGTTGCAGGGCTCAAGCGCCGGGCTGGACGTGTCGATAGGCGCCACATGTCCATCGAGGTGACCAATGGTCTCCCGGAGGGCGTGGATCACACGGTGACGCTCGAGCTTACGTTTGCCGAGGCCGAGGCCGTGAAGTCCTGGCTCCTCAAGCCCGCAGCCGACGGCAGCGCGGCCATCGACGACGAGAACGCCAAGTCGGCGATGGTCAAGCTCGGCGCCCAGCTCGACTTTATCGAGGGTGTGGCGCTCGTCCGCGACGAGCTCGAGCAGGCAGGCTTCCCGACCGAGAACCTCAGCGACGAGCAGGTGGCGGATCTGGGCCGGCGCATCGCCGAGTCCCCGATCCGGCGCTACGCCGGCAACGGGTCCTAGCCCTCCAAGAACAGCTCCCCGCCCAGCGGGCCGCGAAGGCGGCCCGCGTGGGCAACCGCCCTGGTTGGGCGGGCGCTGCCCCGGCCCGCTTTGCCTGCGCCGACTCGCGGCCGCCCGCTACGGTCGGCTCATGACGACCGCCGCTCGCGACCCCCGCGCCGGTTCGGCGGCCGCGCCCGCCGGGCCAGCCCACGTGGCGGTCGTGTCCTTCCTCGCGGCTCGAGCGGCGCCCACGGGCGGCTTCTGGGTCGCCCTCGCCGGGGGCGTCGCGCTCGCCCGCGTGGCCGAGCGGCGCGGATCCCGGCTC
>JBOGXS010000287.1:0-9470 GCA_050693815.1 Thermoleophilaceae bacterium
GCACTGGACGTTGCGGACGAAGACGTCGCCGTAGGCCCCCAGCGAGACGACGCCCTCCTGGATCCGTGCGCCTCCCGAATCGTTGATGCCGATCACGGGCGCACCGACCTTGGCGGCCAGGTCCATCACCTTGCACATCTTCTCGCTCATGACCTCGCCGAGCGAGCCGCCGAACACGGTGAAGTCCTGGCTGAACACGCACACGCGCCGGCCCTCGATGGTCCCGTGGCCGGTCACGACGGCGTCGCCCCAGGGCCGCGACTTGTCCATCTCGAACTCGTGGGTCCGGTGGCGCATGTAGGTGTCGAGCTCCTGGAACGAGCCCGGGTCGAGCAGCTTCTCGATCCGCTCGCGGGCGGTCAGCTTGCCCTTGGCGTGCTGCTTCTCCTCCGCCTGCGGGTTGGTATGGATCGCCTGCTCGCGCAGCTCCTGCAGCTGCTCGAGCTTCTCCTCGTAGGTCTCGGGCGACTTGCGGCGCATCGGCGCCGGAGCTTAGCCGCAAGCGCTCGGCTCGGCCGAGTGCGCGCGGATCGGTTACTGCGCTCCCCAGGTGGCCCGCAGCACGCGGCGCCAGTTGCCCAGCGCGATCCGCTCCAGCTCGTCCCCGTCGAAGCCGAACGCCCGCAGCGCGTCGAGCAGGGCGGGCAGCTTGGCGGCGCTGTCGAGCTCGTGCGGCATCGTGGCGCCGTCGAAGTCCGAGCCGAGGGCCACGGTCTCCACGCCGGCCACCTCCGCCACGTGCGCCGCGTGGGCGGCCACGGTCGAGAGCGGCGTGTCCGGGTCGTCGGCGCCGTCCTCGCGCGCGAAGCCGGCGCAGAAGTTGATCCCCACCAAGCCGCCCGACTCGCCCACCGCGCGCAGCTGGTCGTCGGTCAGGTTGCGCGGCGAGGGGCACAGCGCGTGGGCGTTCGAGTGCGAGGCGACCAGCGGCACGGCGCTCGTCTCCGCCAAGTCCCAGAAGCCGCGCTCGTTCAGGTGGGAGACGTCGACCACGATGCCGAGCTCGTCGCAGGCCCGCACGAGCGCGTGCCCGGCGCCGGTCAGTCCCGGCCCCTGGTCCGGGCTGCCGGGGAAGTCGAAGGGCACTCCGTGGCCGAACGCGTTCGGGCGGCTCCAGGCGATGCCCAGCGAGCGAAGGCCGGCTGCGTGCAGCCGCTCGAGGTCGCCGAGCCCCGGGTCGAGCGCCTCAGCTCCCTCCACGTGCAGCACGGCGGCGAGGGCTCCCCCCTCGAGGCAGGCGTCGAGGGTCTCGGCGTCGCGCACGATCCGCAGCCCGCCCTCGGCCTCGCGCTCGAGCCGGGCCAGCCGCTCGACCATGGCGAGCGTGTCGGCCAGCGCCTCCGGCTGGCCGACGTGTCGGGCGTAGTCGACCGCGAAGGGGTCCTCCTCCCCGGCGAACGGGCTGCAGGGAAAGACGGCGAACAGGCCTCCGGCCAGCCCGCCGGCGCGCGCCGCGGGGAGGTCCAGGTGCCCGTCACCGCCGTGCAGGAAGGCCTCGTTGCCGCCGTCCGCCCGGTGGAGGCGCGACAGCACGTCGTTGTGCCCGTCGAAGACGCGCATCGCTCAGTCGTAGTAGGGCAGCGCGCCCCCGGCGCGGCTGCGGACGGTCTCGTAGAGCTCGCGTACCAGGCCGGGGTGGCGCCGGGCGACGTTGCGGTGCTCGCCGGGATCGCGCTCGAGGTCGAACAGGTGGAAGGCGCCGGGGCGGTTGTTCGCCCACATCGCCCAGCGGTCGGTGCGGATGTAGAACTCGTTCGAATAGCCGCCGAAGGCGTAGGGGCGTCGCGGCAGGCGCCGTCCGCGCAGCGGTCGGGAAAGGTCCACGCCCTCCATCCGCCGGGGCGCACGCACGCCCGCCATCGAGAGCACCGTGGGTGCGACGTCGTGGGTGGAGGCGAACCAGTCGCTCGTGCGGGCGCGCCGGCCGCGGCGGGGGTCCACCACGATCAGCGGGACGCGGGTCAGCGCAGGGTGCAGGGCGGTCGAGATCTTCCCCGTCCAGCCGTGCTCGCCGAGCAGGATGCCGTGGTCCGACACGAGCACGATCACGGTGTCGTCCTCGAGGCCGAGGTCGTGCAGCCTGTCGAGCAGCACGCCGAGCCAGCGGTCGGTCATCGTGACCTCGGCGGCGTACAGGTCGCGCATGCGGCGCAGCACCGGCCCGCGCTCGCGCGGCGAGAGCCAGTTGGACGCGCGCGAGTAGTGCGGCATGGACGGCTCGGGCCCGCGCCAGTCCCCGTACAGGCGGCGGTAGCGCGGCGGCGGCGTCCAGGGCTCGTGGGGCTCGTAGGCGTCGACCATGAGCGCGAAGGGCCGGTTGTGCGCGGCGGTGCCGAGCAGCTCGGCGGCGTTGCCGAACACCCGCGCCGCGAACGAGCGACGCTCGTCGTCCCAGTAGCGGCTGTTGGCCATGTACAGCCCGACCCGCTCGTACTTGGCCCGCCGGATCGCGGGATGCAGCCAGTGCAGGAGGACGTCGCGGGGCACGCTCGACACCGGCCGGCCGCCGCCCAGCTGGCCGCCGGTCCGCACGAAGCGGTGGAAGCTGCCGCGCAGCGGGGCGTATGGGCGGGCGTAGGCGAGGAACGGGTTGTCGGTGACGCAGGCCGTCCACCAGCCGGCGCGGCGCAGCACGGCCGGCAGCGCCCCCTTCACGTCGTCGAGCGGCGACCAGCCCGGCTGGGCGATCAGCCCTACCCGGTCGTACCAGCCGCGAAAGGGAAACGCGCGGCGGCCGCTCAGGATCGAGTTGCGGGCCGGGACGGTGGGCATGGCCTCTGGGTAGGCGCGCGTGAAGCGCAGGCCCTCGCGTGCCAGCGCGTCGATGTTGGGGGTGCGGGCGCGCCCGCCGTAGGCGCCGACGTAGTCGGTGCGCAGCGAGTCGATCACGATCAGCAGCACGTTGGGCCGGTCGGCGCGCTGGGCCAAGGCGGCGGTCTCGCCGCCCAGCGCTGCGCCGGCAGTCGCCGCGGCCGAGGTCTGGAGGAAGCGGCGGCGGGTGCTGCGCGACGGCATGCGGGCGCAGACGCTAGCTGCGCCGCGCCCTTCGGCGCCGGCGGCCCCTGCGCCGACGCGGCCGCCGCAGCCTGCCCCGCCCGTCGTAGGAGGGCAGCCGCCCGCCGGCCTCGCCGCGCACCCGCTCCTCCAGCTCGTCGATCAGCCCGGGGAGGTCGCGGGCAACGTTTCGCCGCTCGTCCGGGTCCCGCTCCAGGTCGTAGAGGCGCCGGCCGCGGCCCGTGTTGGCGGCCACGAAGGCCCAGCGGTCCGTGCGGGCGTAGTGCCAGTTGGCGTAGCCGCCGTAGGCCATCGGGCGCCGCGCCCGCGGCCGGTGGCCGACGAGCAGCGGCGCCAGGCTGTCCCCGTTCATCGGCTTGGGCTGGCGCACGCCGGTCAGCTCGAGCAGGGTGGGGGCGATGTCGTGCGTCTGGGCGAGCCAGCCTGTCACGGCTCCGGGCCGGCGGCGCAGGGGGTCGACCAGGACGAACGGCACGTGGATGAGCTCCGGGTGCAGCATCGAGGCGATCTTGCCGGTCCAGCCGTGCTCGCCCAGCAGGAAGCCGTGGTCGGCCACCAGCGCTATCACGGTCTCCCGCTCGAGGCCGAGCGCGTACAGCCGCTCGATCAGCACGCCGAGCCAGCGGTCGGTCATCGTGACCTCGGCCGCGTACAGGTCGCGCATGCGCCGCAGCACGGGCCCGCGGCGGGCGCGCTCCAGGTAGTCCGCCACGCGGTCGTAGCGGCTCATGCACGGCTCGGGGCCGCGATGGTCGGGGTCGCCGTAGAGGTCCACATACGAGCGCGGCGGGGTCCAGGGCTCGTGCGGCTCGTAGGTGTCGACCACCAGCGCGAATGGGCGCCGCCGGGCGGCCTCGTCGAGCACGGCGGCGCCGGCCATGCTCACGCGCGCGGCCCAGGAGCGCGACTCGTCCTCCCAGTAGCGACCGCCGGCGCCGAGGAAGGACCGCACGCGGCGCTCGATGTGGGCCTCGCGGAGCTCGGGGATCAGCCAGCCGTCGAGATCGCGTCTGGATACCCGCGCCGGCGAGCGGACGGTCCCGATCTGGCCGCCCACGCGCACGAAGCGGTCGAAGCCCTGGCGGAAGGACGCGTACCCGGACGAGAAGCCGAGGAAGGGGTTGTCGGTCACGTATCCGGTCCACCAGCCGGCCCGGCGCAGGGCGGCGGTGAAGGTCTCGCCCGGCTCCGCGATCGGAGCCCAGCCCGGCGTGTGCCTGAGGCCCAGCTCGGGCTGGGGCGACCAGCCGCGGAAGGGGAACGTGCGGCGGCCGGTCATGATCGAGCGGCGGGCGGGCACGGTTGCCATGGCCTCGGGGTAGAAGCGGGTGAAGCGCAGGCCCTCGCGAGCGAGGGCGTCGATCGTGGGCGTGCGCGCGCGGCCCCCGTAGGCGCCGACGTGGTCGGCGCGCAGCGTGTCGACCACGATCAGGAGCACGTTGGGCCCGTCCGGCCGCTGCGCGAACGCGCTCGCGTCGAGCGTCGCGGCGGCGACCGCGGTGGCGCCCGCCGTCTCGAGTAGCTGGCGCCGCGTGAGGGCCACGCCGCGATTCTCCCTCCGATCGAGCCCGGCCGCACCCGGAACCGGGGCGCTGTCCTGCTTTGGGTCCGCATAGCGGACGCTCGGCAGGACAGCGCCGCGATTTCAGCCGCGCGAGAAGGGGCGGTGGTGCGCCGCCCCGAGAGCGTCGAGCGCTTCGTCGAGGATGGCCTGGGCGCCCTCGGGATCCAAGCCGGCCTCGCCGGGCTCGGGCGCCTCGGCTGGAACCGGGTCGGACTCCGGCGCCGCGACCCGCTCCTTCGCGACCGGCTCGTTCGCGACCGGCTCGTTCTCGACCGGCTCGGGCTCGACCTGCTCCGGCTCGGCCGGCTCGTTCGCGACCGGCTCGGGCTCGGCCGCGACCGGCCCAGGGGCGCCCTGCTCGGACGTGCGCGGCCGGAAGAGCCACGCCAGGAAGCCGCGCCTGCGCCGCGGCAGCGGCTCCGATGGCGGTTCGGCCGCCGGCTGCCCAAGGAGCAGCGGCTCCTCGACGGCCGTCACCTCCTCGCCGGGCTCGGGTCCCGGCTCCGGCTCCGGCTCCGGCTCGACCGGCGCCTCGCCCTCCAGCTGCGCCGTCAGCGTCACCTTCGTTCCCCAGCCCGACGGCTCGATCGACACGGTGCCGCTAGCCCCCTCGCCCTCCCAGGCGACCGTGCGCTCCGGCTCCAGCTTGGTGATCGTGATCTCTCCGAAGGCACCCAGGTGCCTTGCGAGCCGTTCCACCTCGCTCAATTCATTCCACAGCTCGGGAGGTGACTTGACGAGAGTGCGCTTCGCGGTGAGGTCGTGCATCGCCTCCCGGTTCGCGCGGCCCCGACCGACTCCTTCCGGCTGCGCCGACCCTTGCAGGTCTTAAGCCTCCGAGTACTCCCCGAACTCCTCGCGCATCACGCCGCAGACCTCGCCCAGCGTGGCCCGGGCGGCGAGCGCGGCGCGCATCGGCACCAGTAGGTTCTCGCTGCCCCCGCAGGCGGCCTGCAGCGCGTCTAGCTTCGCCCGGACGGCCTCCTGGTCGCGGTCCTCCTTGAACGCCGCCAGCCGCTCGACCTGCTGCCGCTCCGACTCGGGGTCGACCCGCAGGGTCTCCACCTCGTCCACCGAATCCGTGACGTACTCGTTCACCCCGACGACGACGTCCTGCTTCTGCTTGTAGCGCTCCTCGTAACCCCAGGCCGACTCCTCCACCTCGGCCCGTATGAAGGGGATGCACTGGACCGAGCCGCCCATCTCGTCGACCTTGTCGATCAGCGCCTGGGCCGCCTCCTCGATCTGGTCGGTGAGCGACTCGACGAGGTAGGAGCCGGCGAACGGGTCGGCGGTGTCGGCCGCCCCGGTCTCGTGGGCGAGGATCTGCTGCGTGCGCAGGGCGATCCGGGCCGCCCGCTCGCTCGGCAGCGCGAGCGCCTCGTCGAAGCCGTTGGTGTGGAGCGACTGGGTCCCGCCGCACACGGCGGCGAACCCCTGCAGCGCGACCCGGACGATGTTGTTCTCGGGCTGCTGGGCGGCGAGCGTGACCCCGCCGGTCTGGGTGTGGAAGCGCAGCTTCATCGAGCGCTCGTCCCGGGCGCCGAAGCGCTCGCGCATGATCCTCGCCCACATTCGACGCACGGCGCGGAACTTGGCCACCTCCTGGAACACGTTGTTGTGGCCGTTGAAGAAGAAGGCCAGGCGGGGCGCGAAGTCGTCAACCTCGAGGCCGGCGTCGATCGCGGCCTGCACGTAGGCGATCGCGTTGGAGAGCGTGAAGCCGACCTCCTGCACGGCCGAGCAGCCCTTCTCGCGCATGTGGTAGCCGGAGATCGAGATCGTGTTCCACCTGGGCACGCGCTCGCGGCAGTAGGCGAACAGGTCGGTGGTGAGGCGCATCGCCGGCTCGGGCGGGTAGATGAAGTTCCCGCGCGCGATGTACTCCTTCAGGATGTCGTTCTGGGTGGTGCCGCGCAGCCCGTGCGACTCCACGCCCTGCTCCTCGCCGACCAGCTCGTAGAGCAGCAGCAGCACGGCCGCGGGGGCGTTGATCGTCATCGACGTGGAGACCTCGCCGAGCGGGATCCGGTCGAACACGCGGCGCATGTCGTCGATCGTGTCGATGGCCACGCCCGTGCGGCCCACCTCGCCCGCGCAGAGCGGGTCGTCGGAGTCGCGGCCCAGCTGGGTGGGGAGGTCGAAGGCCATCGACAGGCCGGTCGAGCCGTGCTCGATCAGGTAGCGGAAGCGCTCGTTGGTCTCGGTGGCGGTGGCGTAGCCGGCGTACTGGCGCATCGTCCACTTGCGGCCGCGGTACATGTCGGGGTGGATGCCGCGCGTGAACGGATAGGCGCCGGGCCCGCCGAGGCGCTCCTCGAGGCCCGGCTTCACGTCGGCGGCGTCGTAGGCGTGCTCGACCTCGATGCCCGAGTCGGTGAACCGGCGCGGGTCGTCCGGGCCGACCACCGGAGCGATGCTCGGTCTATGGTCAGGCCTGGTGGCCATCAAGAAGGAAGGATACGGTCGCGCCATCCAGCTGGTGCTGGCGATGGTCGCGGTGATGTGGGCGCTCGAGGTCGTCGACGTGATCCTCGACCACCGGCTCGACCGGCTCGGCATCGAGCCGCGCGAGTTGGACGGGCTCGACGGGGTGCTGGCCGCACCGTTCCTGCACGTCGGCTTCGGCCACCTGGCCGCGAACACCGTCCCGTTCGTCGCGATGGGGATCGTGATCGCCTTCGAGGGCGAGCTGCGCCTGCTCGCCGTGACGGCGATCGCCGCGCTCGTCAGCGGCCTCGGCACCTGGGTGACGGCGCCCGAGGACACCATCCACCTCGGCGCCAGCGGCGTGGTGTTCGGCTTCGCCACCTATCTGATCGCCCGGGGCTGGTTCAACCGGCGCTTCGCGCAGGTCGCGATCGGCCTGGGCGTGGCCGCGATCTGGGGCGGCGCGCTGCTGGCCGGGATCGAGCCGCAGCGCGGGATCTCGTGGCAGGGGCACCTGTTCGGGGCGATCGGCGGCCTCGTGGCGGCGCGGGCGCTTCGCACGTGGCGCACCGCCGTAGCATCTGACAGGTGAAGGTGACGGTCCGCCTGTTCGCCATGCTGCGCGAGCGTGCCGGGACGCCCGAGGTCACGCTCGAGCTGCCCGAGGGCGCGTGCGTGCGCGACGCGCTCGACTCGCTCGCCGGCCTGGGCGAGGGGATCCCGCTGGTGATGGCGGTGAACCGCGAGTACGCCGATGCCGAGCGGGTGCTCGATCCGGGCGACGAGCTGGCACTGATCCCGCCCGTCAGCGGCGGCGCGACGCGCGCCGCCCCCTGGGTCCGAGTGAGCGCCGAGCCGCTCTCGCTCGACGCGCTCGCCGCCCGCGTGCGCGACCCGCGCGCGGGCGCCGTGGTGACCTTCTCGGGCGTCACCCGCGAGGTCGAGCGCCTGGCGTACGAGGCCTACGCCGACATGGCGGAGGAGCGGATGGGGGCCATCGCCGCCGAGGCCGCGGAGCGCCACGGCCTCTGCGCGGTGGCCGTGGAGCACCGCGTGGGCGACGTGCCGCTGTCGGAGTCGAGCGTGATCGTGGCGGCGTCGGCGCCTCACCGCGGCGAGGCGTTCGCCGGCGCGCGCGAGGTGATCGACCGGGTCAAGGCGGAGGCCCCGATCTGGAAGAAGGAGGTCGAGGGTGGCGAGGAGCGCTGGGTCGAGGGGACCGAGCCCGGGCGAGGCTGAGCGGCCGGCGGATCTCGCCGCAGGGCGGCAGGCGGAGCTTCGCGGGCTGCCCTCGGTGGAGGCGCTCGCGGCCTCGCTCGCCGACGTGTCGCACGCTGTCGCGGTGGCGGCGGCCAGGAAGGCGATCGAGGAGTCGCGCAGGGCGGTCCTAGCGGGAGAGCCCGCCGCTTCCCCGGCCGCCCGCGCCCGCGAGCTCGCCGCTGCGGAGGTGCGCCCGTCGCTGCGCCGCGTGCTCAACGCCACCGGGGTGATCGTCCACACCAACCTGGGCCGGGCGCCGCTCCCGGAGGAGGTCGTGCGCGCCGCGCTCGAGGCCGCCGCCGGCTACTCGAACCTCGAGTACGACCTCGCGCGGGGGGCGCGCGGCTCGCGCCAGGTCCACGTCGAGGGACTGCTGCGCGAGCTCACCGGCGCCGAGGTGGCGCTCGTGGTCAACAACTGCGCGGCCGCGGTGCTGCTGGCCGCCGCCGCGCTGGCCGGCGGGCGCGAGCTGGTGGTGTCGCGCGGGCAGCTCGTCGAGATCGGCGGTTCGTTCCGGATCCCTGAGGTGGTGGCCCAGTCGGGCGCGACGCTGCGCGAGGTCGGCACCACCAACCGCACCCGGCTTTCCGACTACTCCGACGGCCTCGGCCCGGACACAGGCGCCATCCTGCGCGCCCACCAGTCGAACTTCCGCACGGTGGGCTTCGTGGAGGAGGTGGAGATCGAGGCGCTCTGCTCGCTCGGGGTGCCGGTGATCGACGACGTGGGCTCGGGTGTCCTCGCCGCAGGCATCCCAGCTCTCGGCCCTGCGGGCCTCGCGACCGCCTCCGGCTGGGCCGGAGAGCCGGGCGTGCGGCGCTCGGTGACGGCCGGCTGCGCGGTCGTGTGCTTCTCGGGCGACAAGCTGCTGGGCGGCCCACAGGCGGGCCTTGTGGCCGGCCGCCGCGACGCGATCGAGCGCTGCCGCGCCCACCCGCTCGCACGGGCGCTGCGGATCGACAAGCTCTCGCTCGCCGCCCTCGAAGCGGTGCTGCGCCTCCACCGCGACGGCCGCCCCGAGGCGGTGCCGGTGCTGCGCATGCTCACCGCCGGCGATGCCGAGCTGCGCGCGCGAGCGGAGCGCATGCGCGCGCTCGTGCCGGGCGCACGGGTGGTCGACGCGGTCGCCAGGGTGGGCGGCGGAGCCCTGCCCCTGCTCGAGCTGCCCGGCCCGGCCTGCGCGGTCGGCCCGGGCGAGCTC
>JBOGXS010000288.1:0-5847 GCA_050693815.1 Thermoleophilaceae bacterium
CGACCAGGGCGAACGCCCCGATCACGATCGCCCAGCCGGTGTTGAGCGTGCCGTCGTCCTCCGAGTAGGGCCCGAAGCGCATTGCCAGCGCGAGCGCCGCCAGCGACAGCGTCCAGCCGTACAGGTAGAGCACGGTGCGCCGCTGCGAGAAGCCGATGTTGGCGAAGCGGTGGTGGAAGTGCCAGCGGTCCGCCGAGTAGACCGGCCGGCGGTACTTGATCCGCTTGGCTACCACGAAGGTGGCGTCGAGCGCCGGCACGGCCAGGATGAGCAGCGGGAAGAACAGCGCCACGACCGCCGCGGTCTTCAGCACACCCTGGATCGCCACGCATGCGAGCAGCAGCCCGAGGAGGTTGGAGCCGGCGTCGCCCATGAATATCGAGGCCGGGTGGAAGTTGTGCCACAGGAATCCGACCGCGGCGCCCGCGGTGAGGGCGGCCAGGACCCCCGCGCCGTCGCGGCCGAGCGAGAGGGCGATCACGAGGAAGGTGCCGGCGGCGATGGTGCACACCCCGGCCGCGAGGCCGTCGGCGCCGTCCGTGAAGTTGACGACGTTCACGACCGCGACGATCCCCACGAGCGTGAGCGGATAGCCCCAGGCGCCCAGGTCGACCGGCTCGATGAACGGCAGCGTCATGTTCTCCACGCGCACGTCGGACCACACGGGGATGGCCGCCGCGGCGAACTGCCCTGCGAGCTTGACGAGCGGGTGGAGGCCGTTCGGCCGGGCGTCGTCCACCGCGCCGACCAGGGTGATCGCGAGCGCTCCGCCGACGATCCCTCGCGTCTCCGTGCCTCCAGGCAGGAACACGACCGCGGCGACCACGGCGGCCGCCAGGATCGCCAGCCCGCCCAGCCCGGGCACGGGCTCGTCGTGCAGGTCGCGCTCGCGCGGGAAGTGCAGCACCCCGAGCCGGCGCGCCAGCCACGCCGTGGGAGGCGTGGCGGCGAACGCGATCAGGGCGGCGACGAGGAACGCCCAGAGGGCATCGAGCTCGTCCATCGTCCCGCAGCCTACTCAGGCGCCCGGCAGCACAAAGAACGCGATCACGGCGTACTGGAGCGCCGCGGCCGCGATCACCAGCGCGTGGAAGATCTCGTGGTAGCCGAAGACGGCCGGAGCCGGATCCGGCCGGCCGCGCGCGTAGACGACGGCGCCGGCGGTGTAGAGGATCCCTCCCGTCGCCACCAGGGCCGTGCTCGTGATCCCGAGCCCGTCCAGGAGCTGGGGGAAGGCGGCGACCGCCACCCAGCCGAGCACCACGTAGAGGATGGCCACGAGCGGCTTGGGTGCGTCGATCCAGACCAGCTTGAGCACGACGCCGCCGACTGCCCCCGCCCACACGACCACGAGGATCACCGTCGCGAGCGCTCCCTCGAGCACGAGCAGCGCGAACGGGGTGTAGGTGCCCGCGATCAGCACGAAGATCATGGCGTGGTCGAGCCGCCGCATCCAGCGGCGCGCCCGCAGGGACGTCCACGTGATGCGGTGGTACAGCGCGCTCGTGCCGAACAGGCCTGCGACGCTGCCGGCGTAGATCGCCGATGCCACCGTGGCCCGGCCGGCGGGCGCGGCGATCACGAGCGCAGTGCCCGAGACGAGTGAGCAGAAGAAGGCCCACTGGTGCGAGACGCCGCGGAGGCGGGGCTTTGAGACGATCAGGTCGGTGGCTCCCTCAGCTGGTGGGCGGGCGTGAAGAAGCCACGGTAGCCGAGCGACACGGCGATCAGCGCCGCCAGGGCCACGCTGCCGAGCAGCACCCAGAGCAGGACCAGCTGGAGGCGCACCGCGTCGATCGGCTCGGCGCCCGCCACCAGCATCCCCACCATCGTGCCCGGGAAGAAGACCACGCCCGTGGTCTTGGTGGAGTCGATCAGCGGGATCATCCCCGAGCGCAGGCTGCGGGTGACCAGGCCGCGGGCGGCCTGCCGCGAGGTGGCCCCGAGCGCGAGCATGGCCTCGATCAGCGGCGCCTGGCCGCGCACCTCGTCGGCCAGCCGGTTGAGCGCCACCGCCGCCGCTGTCATCGAGTTGCCGATCACCATGCCGCCCACCGGCACGAGGTAGCGCGGCTCGGCCTCGAACACGCCGAGCGCGAGCACCAGCCCGAGCGTGACGCCGCCCGCGGCGCCAAGCGCGAGCACCAGCGGCGCCAGCGCGCCCGGCACGCCCCTTGCGCGCGAGCGCGCGGTGAACGCGCCGAAGCCGACCATGATCGCCAGCAGGCCGGCCACGAGCCAGAGGCTGTCCGAGTCGAAGATGGCCTGGATCACGTAGCCGACCGCTGTGAGCTGCAGGAACGAGCGCAGCACCGCGACGCCGAGGTCCTGCTCGAGCTCGGCGCGCCGCCAGAACGAGACCGCCACGGCCAGCGCGATCAGCGCCAGCGAGGCGGCCACCTCGCCCAGCGAGATGTCCACGGTGCTCATCGGCCGAGCTCCACCACCCGGTCCGCCAGCCGCTCGGCCTGCGCGCGCTCGTGGGTGACCAGCACCGCCGAGCAGGGCAGCGCCGCGAGCGCCCGCTCCACCGCATCCTTCGCGCGGTCGTCGAGCGCCGCGGTGGGCTCGTCCAGCAGCAGCACCTCGGGGTCGAGCGCGAGCGCGCGGGCGAGCATCACCCGCTGCTGCTCACCCACCGAGAGCCTGGCGGCGTCGCGCTCGGCGTACGAGCCGTCCAGGCCGGCCAAGTCGAGCGGCGGCAGCGGGTCGACGTCGTCGCCGTGGAGGGCCGGCCCGTAGCGCACGTTCTCCGCCACGCTGCCGGGCAGCGGCGCCGGAAGCTGCGGAACGAGCACGGCACGCCGGCGCAGCTCGAGCGGGTCGAGGTCGCGCAGGTCCTCGCCGTGGAAACGCACGCTGCCGAAGTCGGGATCGGCCAGCCGGTTGAGGAGGCGCAGGAGGGTCGACTTGCCCGAGCCGGACGGCCCGAGGATCGCGGTCGCGCCCGGCTCGATGGCCAGGGTCAAGTCGCGCAGGACCGGCCGCCCGTCGCGGGCGAAGGAGACGCGGTCGAGGCGGAAGAGATTCAGACGGTTGCCGGGGCGAGCTGGGGATAGAGCGGATACCGCTCGGCCAGCGCTCGGGTGCGCTCGGAGAGCTCCGCCCGCTTGGCGTCCGAGAAGTCGCCGCTGAGCGCCTCGCCGACCACGCGGCCGATCTCGCGGAAGTCGTCTACTCGCAGGCCGCGGGTGGCCAGCGCGGACGTGCCGATCCGCAGGCCCGAGGACACCGCCGGCGGGCGCGGGTCGAAGGGCACCGCGTTGCGGTTGACGGTGATGCCGATCTCGTGCAGCCGGTCCTCGCCCTGCTGGCCGTCGAGCTCCGAGTCGCGCAGGTCGGCGAGCACCAGGTGGACGTCCGTGCCGCCGGTGAGCACGTTGACCCCGCCGCCGACCATCTCCTCCGCAACCACCGCCGCGCCCTCGCGGGTGCGCTTCTGGCGCTCGCGGAAGAGCTCTGACTGGGCCACCTTGAGCGCCACCGCCTTCCCCGCGATCACGTGCATGAGCGGGCCGCCCTGATGCCCGGGGAACACCCGCGAGTCGATCCTCTTCGCGTGCTCCTCCTTGCAGAGGATCATCCCCCCGCGGGCGCCGCCGAGCGTCTTGTGGGTGGTGGTGGTGACCACGTCGCACCACGGCACCGGGCTCGGGTGCTGCTCGGCGGCCACGAGGCCCGCGAAGTGGGCCATGTCGGCCACCAGCAGCGCGCCCACGGAGTCGGCGATCTCGCGGAAGCGCTTGAAGTCGAGCTGGCGCGGGTAGGCCGACCAGCCGGCCAGGATCAGCTTGGGCCGCGAGTCCTCGGCCAGCTGCTGGAGCTCGTCCATGTCGAGCCGTGAGTCCTCCTCGCGCACGCCGTAGGCCACGATGTCGAAGTAGAGCCCGGAGAAGTTGATCTTCATCCCGTGCGTGAGGTGGCCGCCGTGGTCGAGCTTCATGCCCAGGATGCGGTCGCCCGGCTCGAGCAGCGCCATGTAGACGGCCGAGTTGGCCTGCGCGCCGGAGTGGGGCTGCACGTTCACGTGCTCGGCGCCGAACAGCTCCCTGGCGCGGTCGATGGCGAGCCGCTCGGCCACGTCGACGTGCTCGCAGCCGCCGTAGTAGCGCTTGCCCGGGTAGCCCTCGGCGTACTTGTTGGTGAGCACCGAGCCCTGGCAGTCGAGGATGGCCTGCGGGACGAAGTTCTCGGAGGCGATCATCTCGAGCGTCGCCTCCTGGCGGGCGGCCTCGTTGCGAAGCACCTCGGCGATGTCCGGATCGACGTCGGCGATCGGCTTTGTGAAGTAGTCCGGGCTGAGGTTGCTCATCGGGGGTGACGGTACCAGTGGGTGCCGAGGGCATCGTGGATCGCTTCGTCCGTCACCGCGCCGGCACGGACGATCCTGTGGGCGCCGTCCTCGTGGTAGCTCGTCAGGTCCACCACGGTCGATGGCGTGCCGGGCAGCTCGCCGCCGTCGAGGACGAGGTCGACGCCGGCCTTGATGCGTGCGTCCACGTCATCGACCCTCCGCACGTCAGCGTGGCCCGAGACGTTCGCACTCGACTGGAGGACGGGCCGGCTCATGTCTTCGAGCGGCCCCTGCACCTTGGGAACCCTTAGACCCAGCACGTCCTGGTTTGGTCCGCAAGCGAGTGGGAAGCGGTGCGCTGGATTGGGCAATAACAGGGTGACGGCGCCGGGAAGCAGGCGCTCGAGGGCTTCGCGCGTCTCGCCCGGCAGCTCGGGCAGCGCCTCGAGCGCCACGTCTCTGTTGAAGAACATCACCGCCGCCGGACGGTCCGGGCGGCGCCCCTTGAGGCGGTAGAGCCGCTCTACGCCCTCTTGGGACTCCGGGTCGGTGGCGAGCCCGTAGACCGTGTCGGCCGGAAAGAGCACCACGCCGCCGGCGGCGACGCAGCGCTCCAACGCCTCGACCTCCTCCGCCGTCACGGCCCTTCCCTCCACGCGATCTGGATTTGCCCGGATAGGCGCGGCAGATCCAGATAGCGTGAGCGGGACGGGGCGTTCATGGGGTAATCCCAACGGTCACGCGCTCTCGGCCGGCCAGGTCGTTCAGCGTGGTCGGCTCGTCCAGCAGGGCTCGGACCTCGGTTGCCTGGCCGGGCGCGTGCTCCAGCGCGAGCCGGGTTCCGCCCGGCGCTCCTTCGATCAGCTCGCGGATGGCCTCGAGGCCGCCGGCGCCGGCCACCAGCGCCGCCCGCGGCTCCCACTCGCGGATCTCCG
This sequence comes from Thermoleophilaceae bacterium, assembly GCA_050693815.1. Lineage (GTDB taxonomy): Bacteria > Actinomycetota > Thermoleophilia > Solirubrobacterales > Thermoleophilaceae > JACVRW01. The sequence goes on from JBOGXS010000288.1 coordinate 5,230, forward strand.
GCGCAAGCCCGTCCCATTCGTCCTCGCGCACGTAGGGGAGGTTCCCGAGGACCATCTCCCGGTTGCCCGGCGGCAATCCGCGGTGCACCGACACCTCGAGGGGCAAGCCGAGCCGCTGCGCATTTGCACGCGCCACCTCCACGGCCGCGGCCGAGGCGTCGGAGGCGCTGACCACGAGGTCGGGCCGCTCGTCCAGCAGCGCCAGCGCAACGGCGCCGGAGCCCGTGCCCACGTCGTGAACGGAGGCGCCGCGCGGCAGCTCCAGCGCCACCTCCACCAGCAGCTCGGTCTCAGGCCGCGGGATCAACACACGCGCGTCGACCAGGACCTCGATCCGCCTAAACCCCCGCCACCCGAGGATGTACGCGACAGGCTCGCGCGCCACGCGGCGCCGCACCCGCTCGCCGATCACCCGCGCCTGTTCACCCGTTATTGCCCAATCGGGGGACGCGTGCAGCAGCGAGCGGTCTGCGCGGAGCGCATCGGAAACAAGCACCTCGGCATCCAAACGAGGTGTCGCGCACCCCGCGGCGGTAATCGCGGTGACCGCCGCGTCCACAGCGTCGCCGACGATCAAGCCGCGACGAGCTGGCGCCGCTTCTCCTCGGCCTCCAGCGC
>JBOGXS010000289.1:0-4895 GCA_050693815.1 Thermoleophilaceae bacterium
CACCCGCGCCGGCGGCGAGCTGGGCCGCCTGGCCGCCGACGCCCAGCGGGCGCTCGCCCGCAGCCAGCTCGCGCTCGTGAACCCCGGCAGCCTGCGTGCCGACGTGGACGCCGGCCCGATCGCCTACGGGGAGCTGTTCGAGGCGCAGGCCTACGACCACCGCGTACTGCGTATGGAGCTGACCGGCCGCGAGGTGCGCGCGCTGCTCGAGCGCTCGGCGCTCTACCGATCGGGCGTCCCAGGCGGCGGGTCGCTCGACCCGGGCGCCACCTACACCGTCGCCGTGAACGAGCTGCTCGCCACCCGCCCGGGCTTCCCGGCGGGCCGCGGCGCCACCCCGGTCGGAACCGAGGTAGAGGCCCTGGCCGCGCAGGTCGCGCGCTTCACAGCAGCGCAACGCGCGCGTCACAAGAGAGTCACCGGCGCGGACCGGCGGTCGCCGAAGCTGGAAGCGCGATGAACCGCGTCGACCTGCACTTCCATCTTCTTCCCGGCGTCGACGACGGACCGGCCGACCTCGACGCCAGCCTCGAGCTGGCCCGGGCCGCGCTGGCCGAGGCCACCCGCACGGTGGTCGCCACGCCCCACGTGCGTTCCGACCTGGGGCTGACCGATGCACGGGAGATCCGCGATCGGGTGCGCGAGCTGCGCGCGGCACTGGCCACCGCGCGCATCCCGCTGGATGTGCGCCGCGGCGGGGAGCTGGGGCACGAGCTCGTCTTCGACATGCCACGCGAGGAGCTCGACCTGCTCGCCCAGGGCCCGCCGGGCGCGCGCTGGCTGCTGGTCGAGACTCCGTTCGACGGGATCGGTGCGGACTTCCACGCCGCCACCGCCGAGCTGCGCGAGCGCGGCTTCGGCGTGCTGCTGGCGCACCCCGAGCGCAGCGCCGACGCCGCCCTCGACGGGTCGGCCGGGCTGCGACACGAGCTGGTGGCCGGGTCCCTGGCGCAGCTGAACGCCCTGTCGCTGACGGGAGGGCACGGCGAGGAGGCGCGCGCCTGCGCCTGGACCCTCCTCGGCGGAGGGATGGCGACCGTCGTGGCCTCGGATGCCCACGGGCCCACCCGCCCCCCGGCGCTCCGCCTGGCCCGGCGCGCACTGGTCGAGGGCGGCCAGCCGGCGCGAGCCGCCGATGCCCTCATCGAGGCATGGCCGCGCCGGCTGCTCGAAGGCGGGATCAGGCCGCGGACGCCGGTCGCCGCCTGACGGGCGGGCGTGCCGTGCCGACTACCGAGCGACGAGCTCGGGGTCGGGGTCGCTTGCGGGCCACTCCTCCGGGGACCGTTGGGCCGGCTGCTCGTCAGGCTCGGGCTCCGGCGGCGGGGCCTGGGCGAGCAGCGGCTCTTCCTCGCCGGGCCCCTCGCCGCGCTCCGGCTCGAAGCGGTAGCCGACGCCGAAGTGCGTGTGAATGTAGCTCCAGTCGGGGGACGCCTTCTCGAGCTTCTGGCGCACCTTGCGGATGAAAACGTCGACGGAGCGGTCGCCGTGGGCCATCGCGTAGCCCCACACGGCCTGGTAGATCTCCTCGCGCTGGAGCACCTTGCCCTTGGCCTGTGCCAGCAGCTGCAGCACCTCGAACTCGCGCCGGGTGAGATCGACGCTCGAGGAGCGCACGAAGGCCTGGAACTGGTCGGCCCGGATCTCGAGCTCGCCGGCCACCAGCGGGCCAGTGTCCACCCGCGCGGACGCCCGCTTGCGCCGCCGCACCACCGCCTCCACGCGCGCCAGCACCTCCTCGGGGTGGCAGGGCTTCGTTACCCAGTCGTCGGCGCCGGTGCGCAGCCCGCGTACGCGCTGCGAGACGCTCGACCGACCCGTGCAGACCACGATCCCGAGGCCGGGCAGCGCCACCGACACCCGCTCGAGGAACTCCCACGCCCCCGGGCCGAGCAGCGCGAGGTCCACGACGAGGGCGTTCACGCGCATGGCCACGAGGTCATCTGTGCGCGGAGCGGCCTCGAGACGCCGGTACTGCCATCCCAGGGCGCCGGCGCGGTTGACGAGCACGCGAACGAAGCCCGAGTCGGAGTCGAGAATCGCGAGCCGCAACTCAGACATCGTGGCCCGAGTCTACGCACGCGCCTGGCGCGCCCAACACCCGGGTCACAGGTTCTTCACACGCCCGAGCGACGCAAATTCCGGACTCATGGCTCCTTTGCGGGCGCCCTGGCTCAGCTCGCGGCTAGCCTGCGGCATCTCCGGCGTGGCGGCGCTCGCGGCGGCGGTCGTCGACAGCGAGAAGGCCGAGGTGGTCCCAGGTCCAGGAGACGCTCTGCCCCGGCTTCGGCCAGCAGCGCTGCCAGCTCGTGACGGCGCGGCTCGAGAGCGGCCGTGACGCCGGACGGCGGGTGAAGCTCCAGCTCGCCGCCACCGGCGGGCTCGACCCGCTCATCTTCAGCACGGCGGACCTCGGGCTGGGGCAGACCCTCAACCTCGAGGTGGTGGCCAAGGAGGTGGTGGCCACGCTGGTGGGCTCGATCGGGCTGATCGCGGCCGTGCCGGTGACGACCGCGCTGGCCGCCGTGCTGGCGCTGGGAGAGGAGCCGGAGCCGCTGGCCGGCGCCGGGCACGGCCGCTCGCATTGAGCGAGTGCTCATGCGAGCGTGATCAGCGCCACCCCGGCAAGGAGAGCGGCGACTCCGGCGAGGCGGTGGCAAGAGATCGCCCGGCGGGGGAGGCGCAGCAGTCCGTAGCGGTCCACCGCGACCGAGGCGAGCTGCTGGCCGGAGACGGTCAGCACGACAACCGGTGCAGCGCCGATCTCCGGGATGAGGAGGAACACCGAGGTCACGTAGGTGGCGCCGCACAGCCCGCCGAGCCATGCCCACCACGGCACACCGGGCAGCGCCGTCATTCGAGGGCGGGGGGCGCCCGCGACGAGAATGGCCCCCAGCGCGAGCGCCATCGCGGCCGTGGCGACCAGGAACGAAAACGTGCCCACGGCGATCGCGGCGTCGAGCTCTGCGTTGAGCCGTGCATTGATCGCGCCCTGGATGGGAAGCACCGCACCGGCGGCGACCGCAAGCGCGATCCAGCCGCTTCGCTGGCGCGCGGCCTCCTCGAGCGCGCCGGTCTCGGCCTGGGCGCGCACGATCAGCCAGGCACCGGCGACGACCGCCGTAGCCCCGGCGACGCTCGCTGCACCAAGCGTGTTTTGCGGGACGCCAAGCCAGCCGAAGCCGTCGATAAGAAGCGACGCGAGCATCTGCCCCGCGATGAACAGCCCGACGGCGACCAGGGCACCTAGGCGCGGAAAGAGCAGGATGCCGGCGGTGATGTAGACCGCGCTGCCGAGGCCCCCGGCGAGCTGCCAGGGCTCGGCCTCGTCGAGCAGGCCGAAGGCCCCGAGGGAGCCGGCCAGCCCGGCGAGCGCGGCGAGCAGCGCCGCGCCGATGCCCAGCTGCAGCGTCGAGGCGCCGAACGGGCTCGCCATCGCCGCCGAGAGCTGGACGTTGGCGGCGGCCTGCAGCGCCAGCAGGGCGCCGACGAGGACCAGGAACGGGATCGCGAATGCCTCCACGGGAGCCTCTCCTTCGTAAGCGGACTGTCCGTCCGGATTATGCTATCAGGTAACCGAACGAGCCGTCCACTTAGCTCGATAGCATCGGCCGCGATGGAGCTCCCCCGCCCCGAGGCGAAACGACGCGAGCGTGCCGACGCCGCGCGCAACCGCGCCCGGGTGCTGGCGGCCGCCGAGCGGCTGTTCGCGGAGGGGGACGGACGCGACGTGACGATGGAGCAGCTCGCCGCGGCCGCTGGCGTCGGCAAGGCGACCCTCTACCGGCGCTACCCCGACGTACCCTCGATCGCGCTGGCCCTCCTGGACGAGCACGAGCGCACGCTCCAGGAGGAGATCCTGCGCGGGCCGCCCCCGCTCGGGCCGGGCGCCCCGCCCGCCGAGCGCCTCGCCGCCTTCTACCGCGCCATGGTCGACCTGCTAGAGCGTCACGGCCACCTGGCGCTCGCCGCAGAGACCGGTGCACGTCGCTACCAGACCGGCGCCTACAGGGCCTGGGCCATGCACGTCGGCACCCTGCTGGAGGAGGCCGGCCTCGGCGAGAACCCGGCGCTCGTCGACGCCCTGCTGGCGCCGCTGACCCCCGACGTCTTCGCCCACCAGCGCGCGGAAGGGCTGCCGGCCGAGCGACTCGTCGCGGGCCTGAGCCTGCTCGCGCGCCGAGCGCTCGCCGGCTGACCCCCTATCGGGGCTGCTCCACCGTCCTGGTCCATGAGCCGGAACCGCTCCTGGCTGAACTCGACGAAGAAGCCTTCGCCGGCCAGCTCGTCGACCTTGGGGGGCGTCTGGAAGCCGAGGTCGGCGAAGAAGCGGCTGCGCGTGTCCTGGGAGGCGTATGCGCAGCCGTCGGGGCCGCCGTACGCCAGGATCGCGGTCGCACCGTCGAACTCGGGATACCGCTCGCGCGCCTGCGCGAACCGCGCCTGGACCTGCTCGACGATCTTCCGCGCCCGCTCCGCTCGACCGAGCGCCCGGCCGATCATCAGGGTCTGCTCCTGCCAGGGCATGCCGAAGTCGATGTGCTCGCCGGTCTGCGCGACCGTCCAGCGCCTCCTGCGCCCAGGGGCGCTCCCGCCAGTCGTAGCCGCCGAGGAACTCGCGCACGCCGACGGGCGTCACGCCAAGCGCGAGAACGGCGTCCTGCTCGGTGTTGCCGACCGTGACCACGCGCGCGGGCCGAGCCGGGATCTGAGTGGAGCCGAACTTGTGCTCGACGGTGACGGGGAAACCGCGGGTGCCCGTGCCCTGGGCCGAGCTCCCGGCGTCGTCGTCGCCGCAGGCGCCGAGCGCGCCCGCGGCGGCGAGCCCAATCACCAGAGCGGCGGTCCTCACGATCGGGTGCATCCGGAAATCTCCTTGTCGGTCAGCACAAGCC
>JBOGXS010000290.1:0-4280 GCA_050693815.1 Thermoleophilaceae bacterium
CGGTATCGCCGACGACGCGGTCGCCGACCGGGGCGACACGGGCGGCGAAGCGGTCCACGAGCGACTCGACCTCGGCGTGCGGGGCGCCGCGGTCGTGGGTGACCGGTGGGATCGCCGCCGACTTGGAGACCACCTCTCCCGTGGCTCGGTCCACCGCGACGTCGACCAGGTCGTAGGCCATCCCATACGACGCGGCCTCGACCACGAGCTTGTCGCCCCGCCCGCTCGCGTTCGGCACGCGCAGGTTCAGGAGGGAGTGGCTGTGGCCGGCGATCACCACGTCGACGGCATCGCTCATCTCGCGCGCCTCCTCGACGATCTCGCCGACGGCGTTGCTGCCGTCGCCCTCCGCGGCGGGGGCGCCTGCGTGGGCGAGCACCACGATCGCCTCCACGCCACGGCGGCGCAGGTTCGTCACCTGCTCGTCGACCGCGTGCGAGATGTCCGTGAACCGAAACGGCGAGGCGTAACGCGGGAGCAGGAAGTCGGGCGTGGAGGGCGTGGTGACTCCGATGAAGCCCACGCGCGCACCCGCCCGCTCGACCACCCTGGTGGGAGGCAGGAGCGCCAGCCCGTCGCGGTCAAACGTGTTTGCGGCGATGTACGGAAACCGCGCGCCCGCGAAGTCGGCCGAGGAGGTGTTGACGAGCTCGCCGTCCGCGTCGCGCTTCAGCGCGGCCGGTCCCTCGCGCCGGCCGCCGCGCAGCAGGCGCAGCAGCTCCTCGCCACCCTCGTCGAACTCGTGGTTGCCGACCGTGCCGACGTCGAAGCGCATCAGGTTGGCCGCGGCGATGGTGGGCTCGTCGTGGAACCAGCTCGAGATCAGCGGCGTGGCGCCCACCACGTCGCCGGCGTGGACCCTGATCGTCCGTCCCGGCAGGCTGGCCCGGTCCAGGTGCGCGGCCAGCCACGCCGCCCCGCCCAGTCCTGGCCGCGGCGGCTCGAGATGCCCGTGGAGGTCGTTGACCCCGAGCAGGCGCAGCGTCACGACGCCGCGGGGCTCCGCGGGCGGCGGGTCCGGCGGCGGATCGGCGCTCGCCGCCAGGCCCAGCAGGGCGACGAGGATGGCGGCGACGAAGGCCGCCGCTCCCGGTGCGATGCGCTTCAAGTGACGCCTCCCTTGTGTCGTGGTCGCGAGCCGCGGAAGGGCCCGGACACCTCGCAGATCGCGCCCGGGCCTGGCTTCTCCGGACTGCCGCCGGCCCGCTGCGAGCTCACGTACATCCGGCCGCCGGACGGGTCGAAGGCGATGCCGGTGAGCTCGGAGCCGGCGTGCTCGGGACCGGTGGCCGAGAGGAAGCGCGAGGTCCGGCCGTGCCGGTCGATCAGGCCAATGTCGATCTCCTCGGTGGCGATGTCCTCGCAGACGAAGACCTCGCCGGCGCGGGTGGCGGTCAGCTGGTCGACGCGGAGCAGCGGCGCCGAGCGCGACGCCAGGCCGTCGTACACGACCTCGATGCGCTCGCCGCGGATGTCGTACGCCTGGACCCGAGAGTCGCCGGTGGTGGCCAGGTAGACGAGCCCGTCGTCGTGCCAGATGCCCTCGCCGCGCAGGAGCTCGGCGCTGCCGCGCACCTGGCGACGGGTAGGGGTCGCCCGCGCGGACGGGTCCGGGACCTCGTTCCAGCGCACGCGGCCGCCGGGCTCGACGGTGGCGATCTCGAGCAGCCCGTCGCGAAGATCCGGCCAGCGCCGCGGCGTGTAACGGTAGAAGCCGCCGTCGAGCAGGTCCTCGGTCAGGTAGACGCGCCGGCCGGCCGGGTCCACCGCGGCGGCCTCGTGCTTGAAGGTGCCCATGGCCCGGTGCCTGACCGCCTCGCGGCGCCCGCTTGGGTCACACTCCCAGACGAAGCCGCCCTCGTGCTCCTCGCAGGAGAGCCAGGTGCCCCACGGCGTGCCGCCGCCCGAGCAGTTCATGCTCGTGCCGTCGAGGACCCGGTAGGCGTCGGCGATCGTGCCGTCCCGCTCGAAGCGGATCGCCGACGCTCCGCCATCGAGCGTCTCTGAGTTCGAGACGAGGATCCAGCCACCGTCCGCGACGGGGAACGTGGCCATGCCGTCCGACGCGAGGTGCCACTCGTATCCGGTCTTCGCGACGGGCTCGTCGCCTCGCGCGACGACGCGTGCGCGGAACCCCTCGGGGAGGCGCAGGCCGTGCCGGTCGGGCGGGCGGCGCGGCCCGTAGCCGGGTCCGCGGCGGGCAGGTCCGGACGGCGCGGATCGGAACTGCTCGCCCCAGAAGGCTCCGCCGAGCGCCACGCCTGCCACCCCACCCACGCCGGCTCCGATGAGCTCCCGCCGCGTCGCCCTCACCGGGAGGACAGCGTCCGCCACACGACCGCCGCGCCGGTGAAGACAGCGAGAAGATGGTGTGAAGCCGGCTTCACAGAGGGTTCGCAAGCGCGTAACCATGCGCGCGATCGCGCAGGCGAGCCTGACCGGCATGGCCTCCCTGATCGAGCCGATACGCAGGGCGCTCAACGGACCGCGCAGCGGCCGTCCGGTGTGCCTGGTGTGCCAGCGCGGCGTCTCGCCGAGCGACAAGCGGCTGCGCCTGCGCGGCGGCGTGGTCGTGCACCGCGCCTGCGCCACCTACGAGATGCGGCGCAGGCGCGTGGGCGACGGGCGGCTCGGCTACCCGCGGCGCTGAACGGTCACTCGGCGCCGCGCGGGGGCGGCAGCGCGCGCAGGGCCCAGAGCTCGAAGGCGAGCTGGTGTACGAGGGGAAGGTCCGCCGCCACCTCGCGGAGCATCGCCAGGCTGTGCTCGTAGTGCTCGAGGCGGCGCCGCAGGTCCGGTTCGTCCAGGGCTGCCTCGGCCCGCGCCGCCTGCGCGCGCAGCTCGCGCGCCTTGGTCACCTTGTCGGCGGCGTAGACCACGCCGTTGGTGGCCCGCTTGTGAACGACTTGGTGCTCAGGCGGTGCGCCGGCGCCCCGCCATCAGGCCGCCGATCCCGGCCAGCAGCCCCAGCCCTCCGATCGCGAGCGCGACCACGGCGAGCCACAGCGGGGCCCCGTCCTCGTCGGTGACCGTGCCGGCGGCCCGGACGTCGGACGCCGGCTGGCCGGCGGCGCCGGCGGAGCCGTGCTCCTCCTCGGCGGCGGTCAGGCTCACCGGCGCGGCGGGCTCGTCGGCGTCGGCCGGGCCGATCCATCGCACGACCTCGCCGCTCTCATAGGTCTGAAGCGCCTTGAAGGTGAGCGTCGCCCCGGGATCGTCTGGGACGCCCACCGACAGCCCGAAGTCCTGGAACTGACCCGGGCGCACGATCCCCGTCTTGCCGTCGCCGGTCCAGGTGATGCGGCCGACCTCCTCGGTGATCTTCTCGCCGTGCTCCTCGATGGGCTCGTCGAGCTTGCGCTTTGTCACCTTGACGTCCCAGCCCGGCACCGGCTCGTAGGACACGAACACGAAGCCGGGCGGAAACTGCACGTCCACCTTGGTGGTGCCGTCGTTGTCCCGCTCGTTGGGCACGCGCACGTCCATGCGGGCGAATCCGCCGGCGGGCACCTCGTCGGGCTGCAGGGTCACGTGCGCTCCGGCCGTGGCCGGCACCGCGAGCGCTGCGACAGCGGCGGCTGCTATGACGATCCTCTGTCTCATTGCTGTCTATCTCCTCTGATCCGAACGCCTTTCGTTACGCGACGCAGGAGGGCGGAGCGCGTCCGGCGAGGGCCGAGGCGATCAACGCCCCGCCGCGAGGCAGGTAGGTCCGGGCTCCCGGCGCCCGCATCGGCGCCGGGTGGACGCGCCGCGCGGCCCCGGATCCGGCGAAGCGTCGCCTCAGCGTCCGCTCGCCGGGGTAGCTGCCGAGGAGCAGCATCAGCACCAGCGCCGCGAGCGGCGCCAGATGGACGATTAGCTCGGCCAGCGTCACTCGATCGGGACCTCGATCTCGCTGGTGTAGGCGTCGAAGGCCGACACGCGGGCCGACACGTCGAGCTGCCAGTCGCCGGCGGGGGCGATGCCGGCGCGCCGCACCACGTAGTGGCCCGGCCCCGCCTTCTCTGCCCGCAGATCGAGCGGGCCGATGTCGCGCTCGGGCAGGCGGGCGCGGAGCTCGAGCTGCTTCACGCGGTCGAACTGGCTGCCGTCGCGCCGGTCGAACAGGTAGAGGTGCAGCTCGTTGGGCCCCGGCCGGGCGGGGTCCAGCGTGAGCTCCATCCGCGCCGGCCCGAGGTCCTCGCTGGTCGCGAACGGCCCGCCGCCCTGCGCAGTCGGCGGCGCGTAGGAGGCCAGCGCGGCCGTGGCGGCGAGCACCGCCGCCATCAGGCCCAGCT
>JBOGXS010000291.1:0-6508 GCA_050693815.1 Thermoleophilaceae bacterium
GCTCGATGGCGCGCGGCACGCAGCTGTGCGCCTCGGAAGGCACGTAGGAGAGGAGAGGCGGGCCGCCCGCGAGCCCGTCTATTCGCACGTCGCGTCCGGCCGCGGCTGCAGCGCGGCGCCGGGCTCCGGCCAGGCAGACGATCGTCGCGGCGGAAGCCCCGCTCGTGAGCAGGCCGGCGCCCGGCGCGTGCGGGTAGCCGACGAGCTCCGCCAGCCAGCGCACAGCCGTGCGCTCCAGGTGCACGTCGGCGTGGTCGCCGGACACGACGCTCGGGTTCATCGCGGCCGCGGTCAGCGACGCCAACACCCCCGCAAGCGACGGCGGCGAGTTGACCCAGCCGAAGAACGCGGGGTGTCCGTTCCCCATCGCGTACGGCAACACATCGCGCGCCATAGTCCCGGCGAGCGGGCCGAGCCCGGACGGCTCGTCCGGGAGCGGCAACGAGAGCAACTGCACGCGCAGGTCGTCCGGCAACGGCTGCCATACCGGCCGCCCCGGCAGCCCCGCGAGGTGATCGGCGACCGCGTCGACCAGTTCGTGACCGGTCCGCCGGAACTCCTCCAGGTCGCCGGTGCCGAGCTCGCGGATCGCCCGTTCGCTCACACGAGCAGCATAGGTCCCCCGGGGCGCCGTGGCCGTCACAAGCGCGTCAACGGACAGACGGGCGCTCCCGCGTCGCGACGATGCAAGCGTCCCGCCCAGTTCGCGGCACGCTCTCGTTCAGGACGAGGGTGATGCGTCTCGTCGACGAGCTGTCGGCTTCCGCTTCAGCAGGGTGAGGCGGGAGCGCGGCTCATGGTCCGGGGAGCCGGATGCTCTGGAAGGCGAGGACCTCGGCCAGCCGGTCGAAATGCGCGTCGCAGCGGAGCACGGCGAGCCCGCCGTGCTCGGCGGCTGCGGCGATGAGCGCGTCGGTGGGCGGTACGCGGTGGTAGCCGTCACCGCGCCCGGCCAGCTCGCCGACTGCGCTCATCGCCGCGTCGGCGACGGCACGATCGTTGCGAGGATGCGCACCGCGGCGAGCTCGGACTCGAGCCCGACGTACTCGGAGCTGGTACGGGCGGAGTAGAGGATCTCCAGGCGCACGATCGGGGTGATCCAGAACCGCTCGTTGATGACTGCGTCCTGAAGCAGCGATCCGAGGTCGTCGGGGAGGGTCGCGGCGCGCCACCAGGTTGAGGTATCGGCGACGAACGGTGCGTCGCCGCGCAGCAGCTCCTCGGCATCCACCGCAGTCGCTACTGCTCGTCGTCGCTCAGCTGCTCGATCTGCGCGAGCGTGTCGTGGTCGAGTCCATCGGGGCTGCGCAGGCGCTCGGCGAGCAGCTTGAGCCGCTCGGCGCGTTGCTCATCGCTGAGCGCCGGCTTCTCGGCCGTCGGGGCCGTGCTGGGGACGGAAGGATCCACAACTCGGAGCGTAGCGCGAGCAAGCGACACAAGCTGCGCCTTCGCGTGCGGCTGGTGGAGCAGCGTGGCCGTAACCACCACGCGACGGGAGGAGGATCCCATGACCGTATCCGCAGTTCTCGACTCCGCCGGGCGGCGTCCGGCATCGCTTGGACGGTCATGGCTCCTCCTCGATCAGCGGTGGTCGTCCGGGGCGAGGATCAGCCTCCGCGCGTGTCCGCCGATGAGCATGCGCTCGCAGAGCTCACTGACCCCGACGGCCGTTCGGTGGTGCTACTCGCGCGGATCTGGGAGGACAAGATCACGAGCGACCACCCGGAGCTGCGGCCGCACCTCGAGCAGGTGCTCGTGACCGAGCCCGACCTTGCCGAGCCCGACCCGCGTGCAAGACGACGCCGCTACTACCGGCGCCGCGTCGGCCCGAGCCGCTGGCTGCCGGTGGCGCGGACCTCTCCGCCACGCTCCCGCTCCCATGGGGAAGCGGCACTCTTCGGCGGGGTTGTGTCGCCGCGCCAAGGGAGTGTCGGAACCACGCGAAGGCGAAAGCGCGTGTGGGGTCGGTCGGCGATGAGGCTCCGTGTCAGCATGTGACGGGAGACGTCGTGCCTCGTAGTTCGCAAAGCGTGCGAATCGCCATCTCGCTAGCCGCCGTCCTCGTCGCTGGCTGCGGGTCGGCGGACGTGGCGCCTACGGTCGTTGAGCGGGGTTCTTCGGCCACCCCGCCGTACGACGGCTCCGTGGGCGACCATGCCGCCGTTGCGGCTCTGGAGTGCGTCGGCAAGACGCCCTACGAGCGCGGCGATGGCGTCTACGACGATGGGTTGGCCACCGTGCAGGAGAGCGCCGAAGCGGCGCTGGACGATTACATGCGCGAGGCCGGCCTGGCCTTGATCACCCCGTCCGAGGGCTACGCGCTCGAGCGTGAGCAGGCAGGGCAGGTGCTGTTCTCCTACGATGTGGACGGCCGCACGAAGGTGGCGTTGGTCGCCGCGGACGGCGTCCAGGATTGGAGCGGCGACCGCGGCTGGGGCGTTCGTGCCTGGGCGCAGTGCGATTCGTCCGAGTTGCCCTCGGATGTCACTGACGACCTAAACATCGGCGTGTGGGAGGACGACTCGGGCCAACGCGTGCCGGTGACGCGCATCCAGTCGTTCCAAGGAGCCGAGCACTGTGCCTGGGAGGACATCACCTTCCTGGTCGTCGGCCCCGAACAGACCGCTGATTGGTATGTGAGCGACAGCCCCGCCGACTTCTCCGGGCTGCTCCGCACGACCTTCACCAACCAGGCCACGCTCCCCGAGGGTGCGACCGACACGGGCTTGCGCCGCGACGGCCGGCAGCTCTGGACCGCACCGGAAAAGGAGGCGGCTTACCTCGTGAGCCTCGACGACGCGCACGATGTCGAGCGCTGGCCGGCGGCCAAGCAGCCGATCCGGTGCGCGTGAGCGCCATCGGCTCGCGGCCTGCCGCTCTCCATGCAAGGCGGCAGCCGCTGGGGCAGCCAGCTCGCGGCTATGCCGCCGCCGGCGTCGGCCACAACTTCCGCAGCTCTCGCAAGTCAGGTTCGGTAAAGCCCACGTCGCCTGAAACGGCAGATACGGATGTGTCCCACGGCCGGCGCTCGTCAGTCCGAGGCGTCATCAGGACGGCGACCGTGGTGAGGCGATCGGTGTCTCCGGTGACCGAGACCAGATCGTGGTGTCGCAGCTGCGTCCAGAGGCTGAAGCCGGTCTTGATGTTCTCGTTGTACGGATGCGAACAGGCGCCGAAGCCCAGGTGCGTCCGGCCGCCCTCTCCGCGGACGCTGCGCATCTGCCAGACGACGCCGGGGCCCCGCTGCTCGCTGACCTTGGCCATCGCGTCGAGCACGAAGCGGCCGATCGCGGCGCGTTGCGCGACGGGAAGGCGATCGAGCTCGGCAAGAATGCGCAGCCGGTCCTCTTCAGAGGAGGTTGTCAGTCGCGTGACGGCGATGTCCTCGAACATCGCCCGCACGATCCGGTGAGCGCGTAGGTCATCGTTGACCGCCGGCGCCATGGGGAGCAGCGGAGCGGACATGACGACACCAGGCCCAATCAGATCCTTCGGGAACTCCGACGGTGACGCGTCGGCATCGGCGCGAGCGAGGTCGTAGTAGCTACGGTGGGCTCAGTATCGCTTTGCGCGATGAGCGAGAGTCCAGCAAGCCTGCGGGCAGACGCCTCCTTCCCCATGGGCGCGAGAGCGTGCAGTCTTGTCCCTTGTGGCCGTTGGGCCGGCGGGGGCGACCGTTACGCGACCGAGCGGTCAGCGTCGCGCAGGAGCTCGGCGACGACGTCGGCGGAGGTCTTCCCCCGCCGTTCTGAGAGCCGCTGGAGCCGTTCTGCGTCCTCGCCCTCCACGCTGACCAAGATCATCAGCTTGCCGTCGGGATCACCCGCGCGATGCACGACGTAGCGCGGATCGAGCTCGGCGAGATCACCGTCGAACTCCCCGGGCTGCGGGTCGGCGCTTGTCCACGGATCGCTGCTCATCTATCTCTCGAGCATCCTACGCTCGGCAGCAGTCGAGCTCCACCCCGTCACGACCAGCCAGCTCGCGGGATCGGCCGTACGCTCGATCACCAGCGTGATCGTCCGACCGCCGTCGGTGCGCCCGATCAACAAACGGCGCTTGCCCGGCTCGGCAGGCGATCGTGGATTGCGCATGATGACGTGCGGATTGCCCAGCAGCTGCTCGGTCTCGACCGCAGCGATGCGACGGGCACCGAGCTTGTCGAGTGCGCCGTCGGTGGCAAGGAGGTGATGGACGCGCTCGGCCACACACGACGGTCTACCCGTCCGGCCCGACGGATCCGCCTCACCGCCCCTCGTCTCGTCGTCTGAGCGGGATGGCGCCGGCCGGTAGACCGGCTGCATCGCCGCTCTCTAGAGAGGGAGGTCCACCATGTCCGCACCGCAGCTTCTCGTGGCGCAAGGCGCAAGCTCCTGTGGGGTCGTGCCGGCGGCGAAGTTGAGGATCCAGTCGGCGAGCTCGGGATCGGACGCCTCGACCCGGAAGCCGTTGAGCTCGAGGAAGGTCAGCATCGCGACGAGGGCCAGGCGCTTGTTGGCGTCGATGAACGCCTGGCTCTCGGCGATTCCGTGCGCTAGGACGGTCGCTTGCAGCGCCAGGTCTGCCTCCTCGTAGTGGGCGTAGCTTCGCGGTCGACCGAGCGCGCCTTCGAGGGCGCCCCGGTCGCGAAGGTAATCGGCGGCCCGCTCGGGCGTGGCGTCGATGATCGCCGCATAGAGCTCGAGCGTGTCAGCGAGCTCGAGGTAGATCGGCTCCCCGGCGGCAGCCTCTTCCTGCACCTGAACTACGAACGGGTCTGCTCAACGTCGGGATCGTGCTCGGCGAGGATCTTGAGCGCCTCGGGGTGCTCTGCCACCACGCGCTTGCCGACGCTTCGAATCCGCTCGCGCAGCTGCTCGGTGGGCATGATCCGCAGCTCGCCACCGTCGAGCTCCTCGACCAGCACGGAGGTGCCCGGCGCGTAGCCGTGGGCCTCGAGCTCGCGCGGGATCGAAATGACGTTGCTGTTGCCGACACGACGGACCTTGACGATCTTCATGACCTAAGTATATACACGGATAGCCGCATGCGGACTTGTGTGTGCATGCGGGCCCTCCCGCATTGCTTGGGCGAAGCGAGTGCTCGGAGCGTTGTCGCAGACCACCGGCGCTCGTCCCGAGGAGGTGTGTGCCGGAGGCCAGCGCTGGCGCTCGCCCTGCGCGCGAGGCGAAAGCGTGGCGCCCGCGGATCGTTGGTCAAGCGCCCGCGGATCGTTGGTCAAGCGCCTGCGTGCTCGACATCGCCGCGGTCGGTCGCCGTGGCGGGGTCGAAGAGGAACTCGATCGGTGCGTTCTCGCCGGGCACGGGCGGTGCGCCGGCGAAGAGGCCGATCTTGTCGGTGTCCGGGTAGTGCGCGATCTCGGGGTGAATCATCGTCGAGACCACCACGAACCGTGCCGGCCGATCGGAGCGGTTGATGACCTGGTGAGCGCCGTCGGGCCCGCGCCGAAAGATCGTCGTGTCGCCGGCCGCAGCTCGCGCTCGCCCTCCGGCCTTCCCATGGGCGCGACACTCTCGCGATGAGCGAGGCCGTGGACGTCCTGCATGTTGGAAGCGGCATGCGACGGGGCTCCGGTGATCGTCCCACTCGAGCCAGCACGTCATCACGGCGGCGCCCGACGCCTGGGAGTCAGCCGACCGACCGGGCCAGCAGCTCCATCGGGTGCAGCACGGGCAGCGGCCTGCCGAGCCGCTCCGTGTGCGCCGTGATCTGGAGCGCGCAGCCGGGGTTGGCGGCCGTCACCGCCTCGGCGCCCGTGTCGAGCAGGTTGCGGGCCTTGCGCTCGCCCAGCTCGGCGGCGGGCTCGGGCTTGACCAGGTTGTAGAGCCCGGCTGAGCCGCAGCACAGCTCCCACTCGCGCGGCTCGATCAGCTCCAGCTCGGGGATCGCGTGGAGCAGCTCGCGCGGCTGCGCGCGCACCTTCTGGGCGTGGGCGAGGTGGCAGGCGTCGTGGTAGGCGAGCTTCATCGGCACCGGGCGCCTCTCTGCGCGCGTGCCGGCTTCGGCCAGGAACTCCGATGCGTCGCGCACCTTCGCTGCGAAGCGCTCGGCACGCGACGCCCACTCCGGCTCGTCGCGCAGCACGTGGCCGTAGTCCTTCATCGCCGAGCCGCAGCCCGCGGCGTTCACGATCACCGTGTCGAAGCCCTCCAGCTCCGAGATGGTCGACTTCGCGAGCGAGCGGGCCTGCGGGTCGGCCCCGGCGTGCAGCGGCAGCGCTCCGCAGCAGCGGGGCAGGCGCGGCACGTGCACGTCGAAGCCCTCGGCGGCGAGGACCTGGGCCGTGGCCTCGTTCACGTGCCCGAAGAACACGCGCTGCACGCAGCCCTGGAGCAGCGCCACCTCGCCGCGCCGCTGGCCGTGCGCCTCGAAGCGCTTCGGCAGGGGCCGCAGCGCCTGGCGCAGCGGCGTGGCCGGCGTCATCGCCGCAAGCGACGCGAGCTTCGGTGCCAGGCGGCGCACCCGCGGCCGGCGCGCGAGCCGTGGCAGCCCGAGCCGGTGCGCGAC
>JBOGXS010000292.1:0-3735 GCA_050693815.1 Thermoleophilaceae bacterium
GGGGGGCCTGGCAGGTTCGGGCCGCGGGCGGGCCTGGCAGGTTCGTGCCGCGGGGCCAGCGCCTGGCAGGATTCGTTCGGGATCGTCCTCGGCGAGCGCCGGGGCACGGGAATCGGCGGCGACGCCACCCGCCTCGCGCTCGACTGGGCCTTCAACATGCTCGGGCTGCACAACGTGATGCTCGAGGCCTTCGCGTTCAACGAGCAGGCTCAGCGTGCCTACGAGCGCGCCGGCTTTCGAGAGATCGGCCGACGCCGGGGCTCGGTGCGCTCGCTCGGCCGGCGCTGGGACTCGGTCCTGATGGACGCCACGGCCGACGACTTGGAGGGGTCGGTGCTCGCGCGCCTCCGGCCCGAGGGCTAGATCGGCGGCCGCCGCCGCGGCCAGTCCAGCTCGGCCTCGAGGTGGGCCGCCAGGGCGAGCAGTCGCTCCTCACCGCCCGCAGGCGCGACCAGCTGCGCGCCGACCGGCAGGCCGTCCACCGGCGCCGCGGGCACCGAGAGCGCGGGCTGGCCGGTCATGTTCCAGACCGGGGTGTAGGGGTAGGCGAGGGCCATCCCCAGCAGCGTGCGGAGCGCGCTCATGCCCTCCCAGGCGGCCGCGCCAACGGGCGGGCGGGCCGTCGTCGGCGTGACCAGCACGTCATGGTCGCCGAAGATCGTGTCGATGCGAGCGGCGTGGCGGCGCTCGTCGCGGCGCGCCCGCTCGAGCAGCGCGCGCGGGATCAGGCTGCCCATGCGGGCGAAGCCGCGCGTGCGGCGCTGCAGGCGCTCCGGGCGGGCGACGCGCTCGGCGTCCTGCGCGATCCCGCGCAGGTAGCGGATGACCGCCGCGTCACCGGCCCGGCCGTAATCTGGATCGCGCTCTATGACCTCGTGCCCGAGGCCTCGGAGCGTGTCCCCGAGGCGCCCGAGCGAGGCGCGCACGCGAACGTCGACCCGCACCCCCGCCAGCTGCGGCCTGGTGGAGAGCGCGACGCGCAGCCGCCCCGGCGGTTCCGCGGCCACCTGCGCATAGGGCCGCTCCGGCGGGCGGGCGGCGGCGATGTCGAGCAGCAGCGCCGTGTCGGCCACGCTGCGCGTGAGGAAGCCGGCCACGCTCAGGCCGTACCAGTGCTCGTCGAGCGGGCGCAGCGAGACGCGGTGGCGCTGCGGCTTGAGTCCCACGAGGCCGCAGCACGAGGCCGGAATGCGGATCGAGCCGGCGCCGTCCGATCCCGTCGCCGCGGCGCACAGCCCGGCGGCCACGGCGGCCGCGCTGCCGCCGCTCGAGCCGCCCGGCGTGCGGTCGGTGCTCCAGGGGTTGCGGGTCACCCCGAAGGCCGGCCCCTCGGTGGAGCCCATGATCGCCAGCTCGGGAAGATTGGTCTTGCCGAGGATCACCGCACCGGCGGCGCGGAGCCTCGAGACGAGGTCGCTGTCGCCCTGGGCCACCCCGGTTTGGGCGGCGGTCCCCCAGGCCGTGGCCTCGCCCACCACGTCCTCGCTGTCCTTGACCGCGAGCGGGACGCCGAGCAGCGGGCGGTCCCCGCCGGCGTCGCGCCGAGCGTCCGCCTGCCGGGCGTCGGCGAGGGCGCGCTCGGCCATCACCGTGCGAAAGGCGTTCAGCTCCGGCTCGAGCCGCTCGATCCGCTCCAGGTAGAGCTCGACCAGCTCGCGCGAGGAAACCTCGCCGCGCCGAATCAGCTCCGCCTGCCGGACGGCGCCCGCGTATGCCAGGTCGTCCCGCTCCACCGGGTCGTCGGGTCCCATCGGCCGCGGAAGACTACCCGTGTGATCACGCCATCTGGGTTTGCCGCGGATATCGCGGTCGATCCAGATAGAAGATGGCGTGCCGTTGCGAAACGGTCCGGGCGGGCTCAGGCGAGGGTCGCGATCGCCAGTGCGGCCACGCCCTCGCCGCGGCCGACGAAGCCCATACCCTCGCCCGTCGTGAACTTCACGTTCACCGCGCTCGCCGGGAGGCCGAGCGCCTCGGCCAGGTGGACGGCCATGGCGTCGCGGTGGGGGCCGAGGCGCGGGGCCTCGCAGGCGACCGTGGCGTCCACGTTCGACGGCGAATGGCCGGCGTCGGCGAGCAGGCCGCGCACGGTGCGCAGCATTTCGATCGAGTCGGCCCCCCGCCAGCGCTCATCGGTGTCCGGGAAGTGCTGGCCGATGTCGCCGAGGCCGGCGGCGCCCAGCAGGGCGTCGATCACGGCGTGGGTCAGCACGTCGGCGTCCGAGTGGCCGGCGAGGCCGCGCTCGGCCCCCTCCACCGTTACCCCGCCCAACACCAGCGCTCGACCCGCCGCGAGCCGGTGCGAGTCCCACCCGATCCCGGAGCGGCTCATCCCAGGGCCTCCAGCCGCCGTTCGCGGCGCTCGAAGACGGCGACCTCGGCGACCCCCAGCCCGTCCAGCACCTCCAGCGCCCGCTCGTACTCGAAGCCGAGCTCCTCTGACCGGTGGGCGTCGCTCGAGAGCGCCACCGGGCGCCCCGCCTCCAGGCACATCTCGAGGAACGCCGGCGCCGGGTAGATCTCCCCGGCCGGCTTGCGCAGCCCGGCGGTGGACACCTCCACCGCCACGTCCGACTCCGCGATGCCGTTCATGGCCCGCTCGTAGAAGCGGCGCAGGTCGCCGTCGGGCCGTGGCGCCCCGCGGCCCCAGATCTTGACCAGGTCGGGATGGGCGAGGATGTCGAACAGCCCGCTGCGCGCCGCCTCCCCGAGCGTCTCGAAGTAACGCGTCCAGACCTTCTCGGGATCGGCGTCGCGCCAGATGTCCCACTCGCCGCGAACATCCAGCGCACGGTCGCGCAGGAAGTGGATCGAGCCCACGACGTAGTCCCAATCGCGGCCCTCCAGCAGATTGGCCATCCGGTCCTCACGGCCGGGCACGAAGTCCGCCTCGATCCCCAGTCTCAGATCGGTCTCCTCGCGCACGAAGGCGCAGTAGTCGTCGAGGTCGTCGACGGCCTGGCGCTGCCAGAACGGGTGGGTCCAGACCTCGAGCGCCTGGGCGAAGCGGTAGACGTGCTCGGCGACTCCGAGCTCCTCGATGCCCCGCTCCGCGGCCGCCTCCCGGTAGCGCTCTGCGTTGGCGCGCGTGAACGGCCCGGAACGGGGATCCGAGCGGTCCTCGTCGTCGCGCAGGTGCACGTGGTAGTCGGTCAGCACCGCTCGCGCAGCAGCGCCTCGGCAAGGCGCAGGTCGGTCTGGGACGTGACCTTGATGTTCTCGGGTGGGCCTTGCACGAGCCTCACGGTGCCCCCGGCGGCAGCAACGAGGGAGGCCTCGTCCGTTGCCACTACATCGCTGTCGTAAGCCCTGCGCAGCGCATCGGCGCGGAAGACCTGCGGCGTCTGCGCGGCCCAAAGCGTGGAGCGGTCAGGGGTGTCGCGGATGAGGCGATCGGAAGTGGCGACGTGCACCGTGTCGGAGACGGGAATGGCGGCGATGGCGCCGTCGACTTGGTCGAGGGCGGAGAGGCACTGCTTTACCAGCCCCGACGTGACGAGTGGCCGCGCGGCATCGTGGATGACCACGACGGTCGCTTCCGGAGCGGCATCCAACGCGTTGCGCACGGAGGCGGAGCGAGAGGGACCTCCGGTCACGCGATCGGGCGGCTGCTCGAAGCCGGGCGGGACGGCAGTGACCGTGCGGGAGCAAGCGGGGCGCAGGGCCTCGAGGCTCCACTCCACCAGCGGCCGACCCGCACAAACGACGAACGCCTTGGGCCGGTCGGCCCCAAGG
>JBOGXS010000293.1:0-8611 GCA_050693815.1 Thermoleophilaceae bacterium
CCCTCCACGCGCACCGCGACCCGCACCAGGTCGCCGCACGCGGCGCCCCCGGCCGCGCCCGTGTACGGCCAGCCGGCGAGGGCACCCAGCCCCCGCGGCGCCGTAAGGTGGTCCTCGAACCCCATCCCGGCCAAGCGTGACACAAATTCCGCCGCTCGCCGGAATGCCTGGGCGGTCCCCCCCATCGCTTCTCACGGAGCATTCCGATGGCGTGTCGACCGGTACCGTCCTGGTCTGGTGTGGCGTGGCCACACCTGGGCAGGACGGTTCCCCAGGTCGTCCTGGTCTGGTGTGGCGTGGCGACACCTGGGCAGGACAGTTCCCCAGGTCGCGGCAACGGTGCTAGCCTCGATCTCGGCCCGAGCCTGTGCGCAAGCCGGCCGTACACGTTGAGCCGAACACCACCGGGATGGGAGTCCGGCTCGCGGTAGGGCCGTGGCCCGCCGCGGAGGACACCCACGCTTGCTACGACAGCAGGCCCAACTCCCGGCCCGGCGAACGGCAGGCTGGGGCCACCCTGCCACGCTGCCCTACCTCCCTGCCACGCCCTACCTCCGCGTCGAGTGTCGAGTTACTGGGCCTGAGACAGAGTAAGTCGACACTCGACGACATGGCGCCTCGATGGCGCCGTCGCCCACAACCCAACATCGCGTTCGTATGCCATTCCGAACAGCTCCTGCGTCGGGTATTGCCCTCCCCTTACCCGATCTGCCGCCCCCCACTCAGGCCCCGCACTCAGGCCCAGCACTCAGGCCGGCTTCACGCCCAGCTCGCGCAGCTGGCGCTCGTCCACCGCCGCCGGCGCGCCCGTGAGCGGGTCCGCGCCGCTGGCCGTCTTCGGGAAGGCGATGACGTCGCGGATCGAGTCGCGGCCCGCGAGCAGGGCGACGATCCGGTCGATCCCGAAGGCGATGCCGCCGTGCGGCGGCGCCCCGTATGTCATCGCCTCGAGCAGGAAGCCGAAGCGCTCCCTCGCCTCCTCCGGGCCGATGCCGAGCGCGTCGAAGACCTCCTGCTGCACGTCGGGACGGCTGATCCGGATCGACCCGCCGCCCACCTCCCAGCCGTCCAAGATCACGTCGTAGGCGCGCGAGCGCCAGGTCCCGGGGTCTCCTTCACCCCGGGGAGCGGTAAATGGATGATGCAGCGCATCGAACCGACTCTCGTCCTCGTTCCATTCGAACATCGGAAAGTCGACCACCCAGAGGCAGTCATGCCCCTCGGGTTCCTCGCCGACCTCGGACCGCAGCCTGCCGAGCACCCTTGCCGCCAGGGCGGCCTCGTCGGCGACGATGAGCACCGTGTCACGCTCGCGCGCCTCTAGCGCCTCCGTGGCGCGCGCGATCTCCTCCTCGGAGAGGAACTTGGCGATCGGGGAGCGCCACGCCCCGTCCTCCACCACCGCCCAGGCGAGCCCCTTCGCGCCCAGCGACTTCGCCTTCTCCTCGAGCCGGTCGATGCGGCTTCGGGGGAAGTCCCCGCGTGCACGGACCGCGCGGACCACGCCGCCGCGCTCCACGGCGCCGCCGAAGACGTTGAAGGAGGAGCCCCGGAAGACCTCGGTGAGGTCCACGATCTCGACCCCGAGCCGCCGGTCCGGCCGGTCCGAGCCGTAGCGCAGCATCGCCTCGTCGTAGGTGACGCGCGGCAGCGGCAGCTCGACCTCGATGCCGCCGAGCGCCAGCACGCGCTGCATCAGCGGGTCGATCAGGTCGTGCACGTCCTCCTCCTCGACGAACGCCATCTCCACGTCGAGCTGGGTGAACTCGGGCTGGCGGTCGGCGCGAAAGTCCTCGTCGCGAAAGCAGCGCGGGATCTGGAAGTAGCGCTCGAGCCCGCCCATCATCAGCAGCTGCTTGAACAGCTGGGGCGACTGCGGCAGCGCGTACCACGAGCCGCGCACCAGCCGGCTGGGCACGAGGAAGTCGCGTGCCCCCTCGGGCGTCGAGCGCGTGAGGATCGGCGTCTCGATCTCGAGGAAGCCCTGCTCTGACAGGTGGTCGCGGATCGTCTTGACCACCTCGTGGCGCAGGATCATCGTGTCGCGCATCGGCTCCTTGCGCAGGTCGAGGTAGCGATAGCGGAGGCGAAGCTCCTCCCCCACCGGCTCGTCCTCGTCGATCTGGAAGGGCGGCGTATGGGCGTCGGCGAGCAGCTCGAGCTCGCTCACGGCCAGCTCCACCTCGCCGGTGGGCAGCGCCGGGTTGACCGTGCCCTCCTCGCGGCGCACCAGCTCGCCCGTGGCCGTGAGCACGTCCTCGGCCCGCAGGCTGCCGGCGGCCGCGTGCGCCTCGGGTGCCTCCTCCGGCCGGAAGACCAGCTGCAGCAGCCCGGTCCGGTCGCGCAGGTCGATGAAGATCAGCCCGCCGTGGTCGCGGCGGCGGTGGACCCAGCCGGCCACACGCGGGCGCTCGCCGACCTGCTCGGCGCGCAGCTGGCCGGCCCAGCGGTCGCGGTAGCGGTTGGCGCGCGGGCCCTTCACGCGAGCGCCTTCACCCTCTCCACGGCGTCGTCCGTGCTTTCCGCTGCCTGCTGGTCGCCGCTGTCCATGTCCTTGACGTCGATGCCGTCCCCGACGATCACCGTCGCGCGCGCCCCGACGCGGTTCGCCTGCTTCAACTGCCCCTTCATCCCCCTTCCGGCCTGCTCCATCACCACCCGGAGACCCTCCCTTCGCAGGCGCAGCGCCAGCAGGAAGGCGTCTCCGCCCGATCCGGGCTTCGCGATGGCGACGAAGACGTCCGCGGAGCGGTGGTCCGCGGCGGACTCGGAGGCCAGCAGGATCCGCTCGATCCCTGCCGCCCAGCCGACGCCCGGCGTGGCCGGTCCCCCGAGCTCCTCGACGAGGCGGTCGTAACGGCCGCCGCCCCCGAGCGCGGCCTGGGCGCCGAGGCGCTCGGACTCGAACTCGAACACCGTGCGCGTGTAGTAGTCGAGCCCGCGCACGAGCGTCGAGTCGATCTCGTACGGCTGGCCGGCGGCGTCGAGCAGCGCGCGCACGGCGGCGAAGTGCTCGGCGTCCTCGGCCGTGAGCCGGTCGAGCAGGCGGGGCGCCTCGGCCGTGACCGCCTGGGTGCCGGGGTGGTCGGCGTCGAAGGCCCGGAGCGGGTTCTGGTCGAGCCGGTCGCGAACGTCACCCGAGAGCTCCGACTCCCGCGCGCGCAGGTAGCCGGTCAGCTCGCCGAGGTAGGCGGCGCGCGTCTCCGGCGTGCCGAGACTGGACAGTCGCAGCCGAGCCGGCCCGGCGCCGGCGCGCTCGATCAGCTCGCCCAGCAGCAGGATCAGCTCGGCGTCGAGGCTTGGATCGTCGGACCCGAGCGCCTCGGCGTCGACCTGGGTGAACTGGCGGAAGCGACCTGCCTGGGGCGCCTCGTGGCGAAAGAACGGGCCCGAGGTCCAGAGCTTGACCGGCTGGGCGAGCTTGTGCATCCCGTGCTCGACGTAGGCGCGGCAGATCGCCGCGGTGGCCTCGGGGCGCAGCGTCAGCGAGCGGCCCGCCTTGTCCTCGAACGTGAACATCTCCTTCTGGACGATGTCCGTCGACTCCCCCACCCCGCGGGCGAACAGCTCGGTGTCCTCGAAGATCGGCGTCTCGAAGGGCCCGTACCCGGCCCGCCCGAGCACCTCGGCCGAGCTGCGGAGGAGCCCCAGGCGGCGCTGGGCGTCGGCGGGCTGGACGTCGAAGGTCCCGCGCGGGGCCTGCAGCCTCACCGGGCCAGCTCGGCCAGGAAGGGGTTGCTCGCTCGTTCGGCGCCGAGGCTCGTGAGGCCCATGTGCCCTGGGTAGACCGCGGTCTCTGGCGGGAGGCCGTCCACCAGGCCGCGGATCGACTCGAGCAGCGTGCCCCAGTCCCCGCCGGGCAGGTCGGTTCGGCCGACCGAGCCCTGGAAGAGCACGTCGCCGGAGAAGACGGCCTGCTCGTCGGGGATCGAGAAGGTCACGTGGCCGGGGCTGTGGCCGGGAGTGAAGAGGACGTCGATCTCGAAGCCGGCCAGCTGGAGCCTCTCGCCGCCGGCGAGCGTGTGCTCGGCGTCGTGGGACTCGAACGGGCCGAACCCGGGCCACGGGACGAACGAGTTGATGTCCGCGAGCACGCCCTTCTCGACCTCCGGGACCCAGACCTCGGCGCCCGTGGCCCGCGCCACCGGGGCGACCGCGCCGACGTGGTCGAAGTGGGTGTGGGTGAGCAGGATGCCGTCGAGGGTCACGCCGAGCTGCTCGATGGCGCCCAGCAGCTTGTCGGCCTCGTCGCCGGGGTCGACGATCAGCGCCCGGTCCGAGCCGTCGCGGCGGAAGACGTAGCTGTTCTCGGCCACCGGGCCCACGGTGAACATCCGCACGTCCATGCTCAGCGGGCTTGCTTTCGCCTCTGCCGGAAGCGGTAGATCGCCATGTCGGTGAAGTAGCCGAGCGGGATGTAGAGCAGGAACATCAGCGCGGCGAGCACGACGCCCTGCGCGACGTCCCGCTGGAACAGCAGGACCACCAGCACGCCGAACAGCGCCGCGGCGATCGCGGCGCGGTTGACCGACGCGCGCCAGGTGGGCGGCCTGTCGAGGCGCTCCTGGCGGCGCCGCCGCGCTATCTGCTTGGCCTCCTCGCGCGTCTGGGGACGGCCGGTGCGGCCGGCGCGCTCGATCGTCCCGGCCGGAGTGCCGCGGTGCTTGCGGGTGCGCTTGCGCTTGGTCTGCGCCATGGCCCGACGGAGGCTACTCGAGCGCCGCCAGAGCTTCCTCCAGGATGTGGCGCTCTGGCGTGAAGCCGCGAAGTGGGACGTCCTCCGGAAAGCCCTCGAGGGCCTCGCGCGGGGCGAGGCCGACCAGCTCCGCCTCGGCCACCTTGGCCCGGGCCCTCACGCGCTCGACGATCTCCGCGAGCGGCACGGCGCGGTGATCGTGGACGTTGGTGGACACCTGGGCGCGGCCGCGCTCGGCGAGGCGGAGCCCGAGCGCCCGCACGCCGGGCAGGCCGCCCGAGGACTC
Organism: Thermoleophilaceae bacterium; assembly: GCA_050693815.1. Classification (GTDB taxonomy): domain Bacteria; phylum Actinomycetota; class Thermoleophilia; order Solirubrobacterales; family Thermoleophilaceae; genus JACVRW01. Next base: position 4,983 of record JBOGXS010000293.1, read on the forward strand.
GCGCAGCTCGGCGGCGATCGAGCGGGCAAGCTCGAGGTCGTCGGTGGCCAGGTCGACGTTGAACGCCACGAGCGGGGGACGCGCGGCGGCCAGGGTGGCGCCGGCCCTCGCGTGCACGCGCGGCGGCCCGTAGTCGGGCACGAGCTCGCCCTGCTCCATGCGGCGCGCCAGGCCGGCGGGGCCGCCGCGGCGCAGCCAGGCGCGCTCGGCGTGCTCGGGCCGGGTGGCGAGCTCGCCGTAGAGGAAGACCGGGATGCCGGCATCCTCGCCCACCAGCGCGGCCGCGGTGAGCGCCTCGGCGCAGGCGGCGCCGCGCGTGCGCTCGTCGAGCCAGACGACGGGCATCACGTCGAGCGCCCCCACGTGCGGATGCACCCCGTGGTGGGCGCGGAGGTCGATCGCCTGCGCCGCGGAGCACGCCAGCTTCACGAGAGCGGTCGCGAGCTCGCCCTGCCGAGCGGCGAGGGTGAGAACCGAGCGGTCGTGGTCGGGATCGACGTGCAGGTCGAGCACCCGCGCGGGCGCCACGGAGGCCTCGAGCCGCTCGAGGACGGCACGGTCGCGGCCCTCGCTGAGATTGGGAACGGCGACGAGAAGCGGCGGCGACTCGCTCATGAGAACGAAGGCTAAACTCGGCCCTCGCGGCTCCGTAGCTCAGCGGTTAGAGCGCACGACTCATAATCGTGAGGTCCCTGGTTCGAATCCAGGCGGAGCTATCTGGCCCGGAGCTATCGGTTCCGCTCTGGAATGCGGTTTCTCGGCGTCGGCGAACAGGCGCGCGCCGCAATCCACTCAGTCGTGAGGTCGTCGATACGCCGCTTTCGCTGATGCAGAGGGAGATCGGATTCGGCACTTTCGAACCTGACCACCCTTCAGGCGTCCACCTCGCGTCCACAACCAGCGCTCACTCACGGCAAAGCGCGACGTATGCCGGCCACTCGCCGGCGAGGACTATCGGTGGTCGCGCATTGCGATAGTGAGCAGACAGCCGATGTCGTCGTCCGTCACGACCGCTGTTCGTCCGCAGCGCAACTCTCGATCCGAGGGGCCGGCGCTCCTGCTTGACATGGCAAAGCAGGGCTCGTGCGAGCCGCTCGAAGCCGGCGTCAGCATCGGCGACAGCGATGGGAGGATCCGGCAATGGCCAATTGGACGGTCGACGCTAATCCGTGGGCGAGAAGAGAACGACTCGTGGTTCCAGATTGCCCTGATTATCTGCCAGCACATCGCTCGCCCACCACACGGGCCGAGGCACACTCGCGCTGGCGCAAGATCAAACGGCACGGGCTGCGTCACGCGCGCGGGGCTCTGAGCGTCAGTTTTCGGTCACATCACCTCCTCCGTTGTCATCGACTTCGAGATCACGGCGGCTTTCGCGGCCTTCCCCGACCTCGTCGTAGATGTCGAAGGCAATCTGTTCGACCTCTTCTCGGATTGACTTCAGCTGGTCGCCGAGGTCCACCAACTTCCGAGCACGACGCAGGAGTGCCTCCTCTTGCTCGCCCCGCATAGCAGCCTCTTCCTCATTGCCTCCGAGCCGTAGGCCACCCGAGCCCCGCGATGCGACCGCCCGACTGGAGAATGTACTGGAGCCAGTCCTGCGACTGCTCGGCGGCGCGGATGCGGTCTATGCACTCAGCGGCCCCCAGCGGCACCGCCGGAATCCCGCCGGCGGAGCCGAGTTGATCGCCGCGCCGGCGGCCCCGTGGCCGCGGTCGAGCAGAGCTGCACCAGCCCCGCCCCGTAAGTGGCCCATCAGGATCAGCGGCGAATCCTGCGGGCCGATCACCCGGGGCCTGACGGCTCTCGTGGATGGGCGTGCGTTCCTGGAGCGGGCTGAGGAGGTGAGCTAGCGGCGCGGGTCGAGGAGGAGCAGCTCGCGGTGGGGCAGCACCCGCACGGTGTCGCCCGTGGCGAGCTCGATCACGTGGATGCGGCGGAGGCGGCCGCGCCGCACCCCGACATACGCGTGGCCGCCCGCCGCGCCGAGCACCCTCACGTCCGCGCCCGCGAAGCGCGTGAAGCGCAGCCCGCCCGCGGTGTCGTAGGCCCGCACCCCGATCGACGGGAGGGCGTTGATGCACCCCCTGCAGGACCAGCGCCGCGCGAGCAGGACGCCCCCGGCGACCGTCATGTACTGGGCTTCGGCGTCCACTCCGCGCCAGGTCCAGCTGGCGGGGTCGATCAGCCGAACGCCGTATCCGGTCGTCCTGACGTCGTGGGGCTCGCCGGTCGACTCCATATCCTCGCCGGTCACGGCGATCGCGCCGCCGGGCAGGACATGCGCGTCCCGGGTGCTCGACTCGAGCGGCCCCTTGGCGTGCGCGAGCGGCTCGATCAGGTCGCCGAGGCGCTGCCAGGCCGAGCGGGCCTCGGCGACGTCCTCGTACTCGAGCCGCCACCTGCGCAGGTCGACCTCCGCCGCGAGCCGTCCGTCCGCTGCGAGCACGTAGGCTCGCTCCGAGGTGGCGGCGAGACCCGGCTCCACCCTGCGCCAGGGCCCGCGTCCGCGCCGCCAGTTCCCCGCGACGATCCGGGCCAGGCGCTGGCGCCGCAGCCGGCCGGCGGTGTCGTAGCTGAACAGCTGCGCACGCGGAAGGGCGGACGGGCGCTCGGGCACGGAGAGGAAGACGACGCGCTTCCCCGCCGGCCGCCAGCGGATCGGCGTGCCGCGCAAGGCGGCGCGATGCACCACGCGCCGCCCCACCGGGTCGACCACCACCGGCCACGCGCGCATGTACGGCGGGCCGGCCAGCGCTAACAGCCGCCGCTCGCCGGCCCACACGAGACCGTAGACGCCGCGATAGCCGGCGGGGCGCGCACCCCGCACCCGCATCGAGCCGAGCGAGCGCCAGCGCCGCAGGTCAACGAAGTCGATCCGGCCGTGCGTTGCGCTTCCAACCGCCAGCGTCCCGCTGTCCGGCGAGAGCGCCACGTCCGAGATGTAGTCGCCCGTCACCCGCAGCGGCGGCGAAGCGGGCTCGAGCGTGAGCGGGCGCACCCAGCGCAGCCACGCCCGCCCCTTGTGCTCGAAGGCGGCCAGCAGCGCCCCGTCCCCTCTGCGAACGGCGTCGGCCTGGGCGTGGACGGCGCGCAGCTCGGGCGCGCCCCCGAGACCCCCGTAGCCGACCGCGCCAGCCGTCGCCCCCACGAGCACGACCAGCACGGCCACGAGCTTCATGCTGCTAATACGTCGCAGCCCGGCGAGGGGTTCCACGGCATCTGATCACGGCCCGCGGGCGGCGCCTGCGATCGGACAGGCTGGACAAGGCGTGCCCCGAGCCCGACAGGCAGACCTAACCGCCAAGCACCGGAAATCGGTCGCGATCGGCCCGCTCAAGGAAGATGAGCGCACGCTCGCCGGGCGGGCGCTGGGGGCGCTCGATGCGGGCATGCTCTGCCTCGCCGACCGCGGCTTCTACGGCTTCGAGCTCTGGAGCCAGGCACAGGCGAGCGGCGCCGAGCTGCTCTGGCGGACGAAGGCCAACCAGCGCCTGCCGGTAGTCGAGCGCCTCGCCGACGGCTCCTATCTGTCCGCCCTCTACGCCGCCAGGGACCGCCGCCGCGAAGAGGGCGTCCCGGTGCGCGTCGTCGAGTACGAGATCGACGATCCAGCGCTGCCCGCGGGC
>JBOGXS010000294.1:0-4153 GCA_050693815.1 Thermoleophilaceae bacterium
GGAATCGGGCGGCGATCCCCTCCAGCTCGTCGGCCGCGGCACGGGCCCGGTCGAGGTCGCCCGCCGCGATCTCGATCTCGACCTGTGCCTCGAGCAGGGGCGCCCGCTGCAGATCGGTGTCCGGTGGCAGCTCCTTCGAGGGGACCCGCGAGGGACGGTCCAGCGCGTCGAGTATGGCGGCGGCGGCCGCCGCCGGGTCTCCCTGCGCCAGGCGCACCAGCGCAAGGCCCGGCTGGGGGTCCCACCCAACCCGATGTGCGGCCAGGAGGGCCTCCTCCGCGCCGTCGATGTCCCCCTTGCGCAGCCGGATCCGTCCGAGCTCGCTGAGGGGCCAGCCCATCTCCCGTCGCAGATATGGCCTCAGCTCCTCGCAGGCCACCAGCGCCTCTTGCTCCGCCTCGTCGCACGCCCCGCGCAACCTCAGGATCTCCGCGCGGTGCACGCGGCAGCGTCCATGGAGGCTCCCGATCGCATTCGTCCGGCACCACCGCTCCATCGCCTCGGTCCACTCCTCGGCGACGTCGTACTGCGCGAGTCCCTGGAGGGCGCAGACGAGCTCGCAGTACACCAGCCCGGTCATGAGCGGATCGAGCTCCCCGGAGACGGCCGCCACCCCCGCGTCGTCGAGCAGCGCCAGACCCCGCTCGACGTCGCCGTCCAGGATGCGCAGGCGAGCCGCCGCCACCCGTCCGACCGCGCACGCCGCCGCTTCGCACCTCGATCCCACCTCGATGGCGCGCTCCGACCACTGCCGAGCGCCCTGGGCATCGCCCGTGAGCATCCGCTCGTACGTGCGGACGACCGCGAGCCACGCGTGCGCGGGCGTCTCATCCTCCTCCCCGAGAAGCCGTTCCGCTCGGGCGAGCCACCCGCGCACCGGTGCCATGAGCGCGGTGTCCAGCAACAGGTGCATCGCGACGCGAACCGCGGCTCCCGCTGCGGCAACCTGGTCGCCGGCCTGCACGCACAGCGCGTGCGTGCGCTCCCACGTCTCGACCGCGACGTCGAGATGGCCGGCCGCGTAGGCGACCTGGCCGAGCAACGCGAGATCGGCCGGATCTGCGAGGCCTTCCGCGTCGGCCTTCACGAGAAGGTCGTAGGCCTCCTTCCACTCTCCGCGCGCCGCCGCTTCGCGCCCGTGCCGGACGCTCATCGCGCGGCGCCGTAACCGCGACGGTTACGGCCGTGTCGAGCTTGCTCACGCATCTGGGTTGAGACCACCAAGCCCCCAGAGCCAACGAGGAGGATCCATGGAGAGCGTAAAGGTCAACGGCGTAGAGCTGGAATACGAGGTGGTCGGATCGGGCGAACCCGTGCTGCTCATCAGCCCCGTCCTCGCCGACGGCTTCCTGCCGCTCCTATCCCAACCGGCGCTGGCCGACCGCTACCAGCTGATCGCCTACCACAAGCGGGGTTGGGTCGGCAGCACGCACACACCGCCGCCGGTGAGCATCGCCGACCACGCCGCCGACGCCGCCGCGTTGCTTGACCGTCTCAGCGTGCCGCGCGTCCACGTCGCGGGCCACTCCAGCGGCGCGGCGGTGGCCGCCCAGCTGGCACTCGACCAGCCCGAGACCGTGCACACGCTGATCCTGCTGGAGCTGGCGTTGCTCTCGGTGCCCGGCGGCCAGGCGTTCCTCGAGCAGGCCGGACCCGCGTTCGAGGCGTACGAGATCGGCGACCACGCGGGCGCGCTCGCACTGTTCATGGCGGCGGTAAGCGGCCTCGAGTGGGCAACCTGCCAAGCCATGCTCGAGGAGCAGGCTCCCGGCGCGGTCGCGCAGGCAATCGAGGATGCCGACACCTTCTTCGGCATCGAGCTGCCCTCCCTGATCGAGTGGGAGCTCAGCCCGCAGCAGGCCGCGGCGATCGAGCTGCCCGTCCTCTCCGTGCTGGGGTCCCGGACGGAGCCGCTGTGGGTGGAGATCGCCGAGTTCCTGCGCTCCTCGCTCCCACACGTCGAGGAGTTGACGATCGACGGCGTGGGCCATCTCCTCCACATCCAGCGCCCCGAGCCCGTCGCTCGGGGCATCGCGGAGTTCCTGGAGCGGAACGCGATCGCCGCAGACCGCTTGCCCCTCAGCCTGTGAGCTCCGCGCGCCCTAGCGCGAGGTCCGGAAGACCCGCACGACCAGGTCGTCGTACTCGACCGCGCGATTTCGCCTGTAGCGGCGGAAGGTGTCGAACTGCACGCGGTAGCGGCCCGGGCGCGTCCGTGCGCGGAGCAGGCGCCTGCGGGCCCTGACCTTCCGGCAGGCGCCTCGCACCCGCCCGATTCGCACGGTGCGCACTGGCCTCGCGCGGGGGCCTCTGCCCATGCGCACCACGTGGGCCCACACGGCGCGGCCGCGGAAGAAGCCGCGCCCGCGGATGCGAAGCCTGCGATTGGGGGCCCCGTTCCTCGGCCGGACGACCACGTCGGTCGCGCTCGCGACCACGGTCGCCTCGGCGGTCAGCGCCGGGTTCGACTCGTCTCTCGCCAGGTAGGTGAGCCGCTCCTGCCCGCGCAGCAGGCCGGGAAGCGCGAGCTCGCCGACGAACGCGCCGCTGGCGTCGGCTGAGAGCCGGCCCAGCGAGCGGCCCTCGCGCGAGACGTCGACCAGGGCGTTCGGGGTGAAGCCCGAGCCTTGCAGGAAGACCGTCTGCGTCTCGCGGTAGCAGGAGCGGGCCGGGTCGACGGTCAGGATCGCCGCCGGCGCGACCCCGGGGACGGCGAGGACGAGCCCCAGGACGGCGGCGGCGGTCGACAGGGGCCTGGTCACGGCGCCGACCCTAGCGTTACGATGCGGCCGTGCCAACGTACGTGATGCTCAGCACCCTCACCCCCGAGGGCGTGCAGACCCTGAAGAGCAACCCGTCGCGGATCCGAGAGGTCAACAAGGAGATCGAGCAGCTCGGCGTGACCGTCAAGGCGCAGTGGGCCGTGCTCGGCCGCTTCGACTTCGTGAACATCATCGAGGCGCCGGACGAGAAGAGCGTGGCGCGCGTGTCGATGGAGCTCGGGTCGCGCGGCACGATGCACCTCGAGACGCTCTCGGCGATCCCGATCGACGACTTCATCGCGGCGCTGTAGTGGCCCGCCGCGTCCTCGTCGTGGGCGGGGGCGGGCGTGAGCACGCCCTGGTGCGCACGCTGCTGCGCAGCCCGGGGCGGCCGGAGCTGCTCGCCGCGCCGGGCAATCCCGGCATCGCGCGCGACGGGGTGGAATGCGTGCCGGACGACGACCTGGTCGCCGCCGCCCGCGAGCGCGAGGTGGACCTCGTGGTCGTGGGTCCCGAGGCGCCGCTCGTGGCCGGCCTCGTGGACGAGCTCGGCGCCGCCGACATCGCCGCCTTCGGCCCCTCGAAGGCCGCGGCGCGCATCGAGGGCTCGAAGGCCTACGCCAAGCAACTGATGAAGCGCTGCGGCGTGCCCACCGCCTCGCACGTGCTGTTTCGCGACCGCGACGAGGCCGCGGTCCACATGGCCTGCGCCTCCTACCCGGCGGTGCTGAAGGCCGACGTGCTTGCCGCGGGCAAGGGCGTGATCGTCGCGGCCGACGAGCGCGAGGCCCGCGCGGCGCTCGACGTGTTCTTCGCCGAGAAGCGCTTCGGCGAGACCGAGGTGGTGCTGGAGGAGTTCCTCGAGGGCGAGGAGCTCTCGCTGCTGGCGCTCTGCGACGGAGAGCGCGCCGTGCCGCTGGCGCCGGCCCAGGACTACAAGCGCATCTTCGACGGCGACGAGGGACCGAACACCGGCGGGATGGGCAGCTACTCGCCGGTCCCGGGTGTCGAGCCCGAGCGGGCGGAGGAGATCGCCGCCCTGGCCCACCAACCGGTCGTGGACGAGCTGCGCCGCCGGGGAACGCCCTTCCACGGCGTGCTCTACGCCGGCCTCATGATGACCGCGGCCGGGCCGAAGGTGCTCGAGTACAACTGCCGCTTCGGCGACCCGGAGTCGCAGGCCGTGCTGCCGCGGCTGCGCTCCGACCTGCTGGAGCTGCTCGAGGCCTCCGTCCGCCCGGGCGGTCTGGCCGGTGTGGAGCCGCAGTGGTCGGACGACTGGGCCGTGACGGTGGTGCTCGCCTCGCGCGGCTACCCCGAGTCGTCCTCGCGCGGCGACGCGATCTCCGGGCTGGACGACGTGCACGGCGCCGAGGTCTTTCACGCGGCCA
>JBOGXS010000295.1:0-19889 GCA_050693815.1 Thermoleophilaceae bacterium
CTCCTCATACGCGTCGAGCTCGCCGCGCTTGGCCCGAGCGACGAGCTCGTCCTCCTGGGGTGGCCGGTCCTCCACCGTGTCCGTTTAGTACAACGCGGGCGGCGGACCGGTTCCAGAGCGACCCCGACGAATAGGTTCCGTGCGATGGCGTTCGAGCGATACTGGGGACCGGCCCACGAGGAGGGCACATGGCGAACCCGCCGTGACGCGGCGGCGGCGCACTTCGTCCCCTGGCTCGACGGACTGAGACCGCTGTCGACCGCCACGGTGCTCGAGTACGGCTCCGGCACCGGTGCGGTGGGCTGCGGCTTCGGGCCGTCGGTGGAGCGCCACATCGGCTACGACATCGCTGTCGAGGCCACGTCGCTGGGACGCGAGCTCGTCCGTCGCGAGGGACTGGACAACGTGGAGCTGCACGTGATCCCCCCGGAGCGGATACACGACGCCATCCGGGCGCACAGCGGCGAGCCGGACATAGTGCTCCTGTACGCCGTGCTGGAGCACATGACCATCGACGAGCGGCTGCGGCTGCTCGAGATGGTCGGAGAGGTCGCCAGGCCGGGCGGGCTCGTGGTCGTGGCCGAGTCGCCGAACCGCCTGATTGGCCCCGACTGGCACACGAGCTTCCTGCCCTTCTTCGCCCAGCTCCCGGACGAGCTCGCGCTGCGCCTGGCCGGCCATTCGCCGAGGGAGGACTTCCGGACGTCGCTGCGCGAGGCCGCCTCCCACGGGCACGAGCCGGCGCGTGAAGCACTCGTCCGCTGGGGCCGCGGCGTGAGCTACCACGAGTTCGAGCTGGTCTTCGGCGAGCTCGATCGCCGCGTGCTGGCCGGCGGGTACGAGCCGGCGCTGCTGCCGGTCCGGCCCGTGCACCCCGAGGAGCTAGGCCTGGCGCGCCAGCTCGACCGGACCGCCGTCCGGACCCCTCCGCCGCTGGGCCGATACTGGCTGGACTTCGCCATGTCGATCGATCCGGTCGATCCGGCCGAGGCCAGGCTCATCTGGCCCTGGACGATGGACACGCGCGGCTCGCCGGCGGCCGGCTGGACTCGCTGGGACACCATCGAGCTGCCGCCCGGCGCGGAGCTCGCGATCGACCTCCCCTGCCCCACGACGCGGCTGCTCGCCGCCGTGGCCCTCCCGGAGCCCGAAGGGGAGATCGTCCTTTCGCTCGGCGACTCGAGCCTGCGGGCGGCGGTCGCCGGAGCGCCCGGCTCGCAGCTGTTCGCCGAGTTCCGGCTCGATCGGCCCCGCCGGCGGTCGAGCCTCCAGCTGAGCTCCCCCGGGTACGTCCACTTCGTCGGCTACGAGGCGGCGATGGAGCCGGGCTTGCGCCAGTAGCGGCCTGTGTGGTCCACCCGCCGCAGCGGCGTGCGATCCCCGATTCGCGCCCGGTATTCCTCGACCGCCCGCCTTGCGCCAGGCCAGGCTCCATAGTCGTCGATGACGACGTAGCCGCCGGCGGCGACACCCGGGTAGAACCTCTCCAGGGTCAGCCGCACGGACTCGTACCAGTCGCCGTCGCAGTGGAGGAGAGCGATTGGGCCGATCTCGCCGACCGCCGCCGGAAACGTGTCCTCGAACCAGCCTGCCCGGACATGCAACCGGGCGCCTCGGGTGAACCGCTCGATCCCTTCGCGGAGCATCTCCTCCGACCCGACGCACGCTCCAGCGAACGCGGAGCTTTCGCGGCCATCCACCGGCGAGGGCTCCGGGAGGCCCGCGAAGGAATCGAAGGCCCACACGTCGCGGTTCGGCGCTCCCGCCGCCATGAGGATGCTGGAGCCCCCGTTCCAGACGCCGCAGTCGACCAGCGCACCCGGTACGGTCGCGGCCTCGAGCTCGCGAGCGAGACGGTGCAGGGCCCGTCCCCGTCGCGAGCTCAGCATCGTGTAGCGACCGTCCCACAACCGCCCGTGAAGAGCGAGGCCGCTGCGGTAGGCCTGCATGTCACGCCACTCGGATGGGCGCGGCAGGGCGTCCCAGCGCCGGTACCACCGACCGGCGCGGCTGAGCGCCTGCGGAAGGGAGATGGGGGAGCGACGGGTCGTCGTGAGAGTCATGGTCGGGGTGAGTCGCAACCGGGCCCGAACGGGACCGGAGGGCCACGGTATCGTCCGCGCGGTGGCGAAGGTTGATCCGGGGGTACGTCGTGCCGACGCGTCCGCCACCTTGGTGACTCGAGCTCGCGCCGGCGTGCTCCTCGTCGTGGCCGGCAACGGACTGGTCCTGCTCGGGCTGGCGTCTGAGAAGCTCGGCCTCGCAGGCTCCACCGTCTTCGGCTGGAAGCAGGTCACGGCGGTCCTCGTCGGCGTGACGATGGGCTCGACGGGGGCTGTCGCCCTGGCTCTTCCCGTCGTTCGTGCGGAGGCTGCTTCGGTGGGCCGGCGGCTGTCGACGAACGTCCTCGAGCTTGCCGCGCTATGCGCGTTGGCGATCTCCCAGCCGCTGTTCGATCTACTCGCGGACGATGCGGAGTTCTTCGTCGCGCGGCAAGCTCCGGCGGGGGACATCGTCGTGCTCGTCGTCGCGCTGCTGACGGTTCCGCCCGGCATCCTGCTGGCGATCGAGGCGCTCGCAGGCCGGGTGAACATCCGCGCTCAACAGATCCTGCACGTCCTCATCGTCGGAGGTCTGGCGGGGCTGCTCCTGCTGAACGCGCTCAGTGAGGTTCAATCAATCCCGGCCGGCGTCATCCTCGCGCTGGCGACCTACGCCGGTATCGCCGCGGCACTCGCGTACGTCAGCCTCCACGGGGCACGGCTGGTGGTCAGGGTGCTGGCAGCGACGCCCTTTCTGTTCGGTCTCCTGTTCCTGCTTTCCCCGGGCGTTTCGGCGATCGTGTTCGGCGACGAGGCGGACGGCCGAAGCGCCGGCTCTGCAAGCGATGCTCCCGTCGTGATGATCGTCTTCGACGAGTTTCCGACGACGATGCTGCTGAGCGCGCCGCAGCGGATCGACGCCCGCCGCTATCCGAACTTCGCCCGGCTGGCCCGGACCGCCACGTGGTACCCGAACGCCACGGCGGTGTCCGACATGACGACGCGTGCCGTGCCGGCGATCCTGACGGGGGAGTTTCCGCGAGCGGGGACCGTGCCCACCGCGTCGGAGCATCCGGACAACCTGTTCACGCTGCTCGACCGGAGCCACCGGATGCAGGTGCGCGAAGAGGTCACACAGCTCTGCACCGAACGAGTCTGCGGAGAACGCGCCGCTCAGCCGTTCCCGGATCGGATGCGCTCGCTCGCGGAGGACATGAGCGTCATCTACCGGCGCCTGGTGCTGCCCGAGGGGCTCCGGGAAGGCCTGCCCGACATCACGACCGGCTTCAGGCAGTTCGAAGCGCCCTTCGACGGTCAAGAACGGGTGCTGGCCGCCCTCGAGGCCGACCGGACGGCCCTGTTCGAGAGCTTCCTCTCGGAGATCCAACCCGGAGAGAAGCCGACGCTGCACTTCCTGCACCTCCTGCTGCCACACGTGCAGTTCGAGTTTCTGCCATCGGGGCGTCGATACGGGGGCGCCGCCTACATGCCGGGGATCGACGAGGCCGGCAAGTGGCTGGGGGACGAGCCCACCCGGTTCCTCTTGCACCAGCGCGCTCTCCTGCAACTGGGCTACGTCGACCGGCTCGTGGGGCACCTGATCGGACGCCTGGAAGAGACCGGGCTCTTCGACGACGCGCTCGTCGTGCTCGTCGCCGATCACGGGGCCGCGATGCTCGAGGGCGACGAGCGCCGGCGCTTGACCGACTCGAACATCGGCGGGATCCTCCCCGTCCCGCTCTTCGTCAAGGCGCCGCAACAACGGGACGGCCGGACCGTGGATGCGCACGTACGGACGGTGGACGTCCTTCCCACGATCGCCCGCCTGCTGGATGCGCGGGTGCCCTGGGCGACCGACGGGCGTCCGCTCGTCGGCGGGCCGTATCCGGACCGCACGCGGCTGAGGTTCCTGCGGGATGTCGAGCAGGATGAGATCTCCATCTCCGTCGAATCGCTCGAGCGCGAGCGAGCGAAGGTGCTCTCGAGGCAGCTCGGCCTGTTCGGCGCGGGGAATCCGTTTCCCGGGCGGGCTGGCCTGCATGGGCACCATCCGCTGCTCGACCGCCGCCTGGCCGAGATCCCGATGCGCACGGGCGGGCCCCGCGCCGCGATCGACAGCCCCGAGGCGTATGAAGACGTGGCGACCGGTGACCCGGTGCTGCCCGTCTACGTGACCGGGCACCTCGAGAACGTCCCAGCCGGGAGCCATCGGGACATCGCGGTGGCCGTGAACACCCGGGTGGTGGCCATCGCTCGGACCTTCGCCGTCGATGACCGGGAGTCCTTCGGAGTCATGATCCCGCCATGGAGCCTCAGGGACGGCTCCAACGACGTGCGTGTGCTTGCGATCGCCTCCGACGGCGGCGAGACGATCCTCGAGGCTCCGTAGCGCTCCCGGGCACGTTCGCGACTCGCGCCCCGGTAGGTTGCCGAGCATGCTCAACCGACCGATCCCGCAGGAGGGGGGTCAGATCCGAATACTGTGCGCCTCCGACTGGCAGATGTCCTTCGGCGAACGCGCGGCGCTCGAGGGGGTGCTCAGCCAGCTCAAGCCCCGGCTCGCGATCGAGATCGGCACGGCGGAGGGAGGGAGCCTCGAGCGGGTCGCTGCCCACAGCGAGGAGGTCCACTCGTTCGACCTCGTACCGCCGGCGGACACGGCGCGGGCGCTGCCGAACGTGGTGTTCCACACCGGGAACAGCCACGAGCTGCTCCCCAGGCTGCTCGGGGAGCTCGCCGAGCAAGGGAGCAACGTCGACTTCGTGCTCGTGGACGGAGACCACTCCGCCGAGGGCGTTCGCCGTGACCTGGTGGACCTGCTCGACTCACCGGCCGTCGGGCGCACGCTGATCGTCATGCACGACACGCTCAACGAGGTCGTGCGGGCGGGATTGGAGCAGGTGGACTACCCGGGGTATCCGAAGGTGGCCCACGTCGACCTCGACTTCGTCGCGGGGTACATGTTCCGGGAGCCCTCCCTCGAGCACGAGCTGTGGGGCGGTCTCGGCCTGGTGATCGTCGACTCCGCGCGACCGGCGTACTTCTCGGGATCGGTCTGGCAGCAGCGCTACTACGAGGCATTCTCCCTCATCCGCGAAGCCCGTGACTGTGTGGTGGCGCGCGAGTCCGGCGCGGCAGCGGCCGCGGAGCGGGACCGCGACGCGCTCCGCCAGGAGCTCGAGCAGACGCGCGGCTGGCTGGACGCAATCCAGGCATCCGGCAGCTGGCGCCTCACCGCCCCTCTTCGCCGGGCGAAGCGCTCGCTCGGCCGCGCCCCCTGACGCGCCGCCCCAATGGCCCGGATCGCTCTCGTCGCGCGTGAGCTTCACCCCCTAGGTGGGGGTGGGATCGGCGTGGCGGTGGCCGCCACCGCGGCGGTGCTCGGCGACATCGCCGACGTCACCGTGATCACCACCTCGAGATACGAGGACGACTACCGGCGCCGGGCTGCGAGAGGGGACGCCCCGCTCGACAACTGCGAGGTCCTCTTCGTGGAGGAGCCCGACCCCGCCGACGTCGGGAGCTACTACGGCTTCATGCATCTCTACAGCGCCCGCGTGCTGGAACGCCTGCGCGAACGGTACGGAGCACGCGGACCCGACCTGATCGAGTTCCCCGACTTCCTGGGCGAAGGACTGGTGACCGTGCAGGCCCGGCGGGCGAGGGAGCGCTTCCTGCGCGACAGCCGGGTCTGCGTCCGGATTCACACCTCCTCCGAGATTTGCTCGGTGCTCAACGGCTACGTCGACGACACCTTCGACACCAAGGTGCTCTTCGCGGGCGAGCGGCACGCGCTGCGCTTCGCCGACCGGGTGATCACGCCGGGAGGCGACAATCTCGGCACCTACGTTCGCTTCTATGGCCGAGACGGCGTCGCGCCCGGTGCTCACGTTCCGGGAATCGTGCCGCGCTTCGACCGCAGGCCCGAGTCGCCGCCGCCGGTGGACGCCGGGCTGCGCCTCCTCTACATCGGCCGGCTCGAGCGCCGCAAGGGGGTTCACGATCTCGTGCGCGCTGCCACGGGGTTGCGTGCGGAGGGATGGTCCCTGACACTGCTCGGAGGGGATACCGATACGGCCCCGCTCGGCCTGTCCCTGCGCGAGCAGCTCGAGCTCGCGGCCGGCGGGGACGAGCGCATTCGCCTGGTAGGCGAGCTCGGCCGCGAGGAGGTCGCCGCGACGATCGCGGATCACCACGTCGTCGTCGTCCCGTCGCGCTGGGAGTGCTGGCCGAGCGTGTTGATCGAGGCACTGGCCATGAACCGCCCGGTGCTCGCCACGCCGACCGGCGGCATGGTCGAGATGCTGGCCGACCCCGGCGGCGGCTGGCTGACGGACGGCTGCGGTGCTCGGGCGCTCGCGGCGGGACTGGAGGGCGTGCTCGAGGATTCCGGCCGGGTCGAGGAGCTGATCGAGACCGGTTCACCGGCGCGCGTCTATCGGGATCTCGTCGACGAGAGCCGCTTCCGGGACGCCTATGGCGAGCTGATCGGCGCGAGCCCCGAGCCGGTAGCGGCCGAGCGCAACCGGGGTGTCCGACCCGGATCACGGCGACCGCTCGTCTCCATCGTCATCCCCTTCTTCGCGCTCGACCGTTTCGTCGAGGCCACGATCAGGTCGGCATTCGCCCAGGATCACTCACCGCTCGAGGTGATCGTCGTGAACGACGGCTCGATGCGCCCGGAAGACGTGGTGCTGAAGGAGCTCGCCACGCGCTACCCGATCCAGGTGGTCACCCAGCACAACTCAGGGCTCGGGCGGGCGCGAAACACCGGGATCCGGGTGAGCAGGGGCAGCTACCTGCTCCCGCTGGACGCCGACAACATGATCGTGCCCGAGTTCGTGTCGCGCTGCCTCGACGTCCTCGAGTCCGAGCCCGACGTCGCCTTCGTCACGACCTGGTCGCGGTACATCGACGAGCGCGAGCAGCCGCTGTCCGGACTCGGGGGCGGCTACCAGCCGATAGGCAACACCACGGAGATGGTTCGCGAGAACAACCTGGCCGGGGATGCCACGGCATTGATCCGCCGGCGGGTGTTCGACCTCGGGCACTGGTACAGCGGCGACCTCACGAGCTACGAGGACTGGCACTTCTACTGGCAGCTGCACGACGCCGGCCTACACGGTCGCGTGATCCCCGAGCGGCTGCTGCTATACCGCGTCCGGCGGGACTCCATGATCCGCGAGGTGGGGATGCCCCACCACGACCGGCTGTACGGTGAGATGCGAGCCCTCTCGCTGGAAAGGCAGATGGAATGGGTGTGCAGGAACGACTCAGCTTGGAGGCCGTCAACGCGCACACGCTGATCGCGTGTGAACACATGCATCGCTACCGCTTCGCGGCGCAGCTGTGCGCCGGCCTGCGCGTGCTCGACCTCGCCTGCGGGACGGGCTACGGGTCCGCCATCCTGCGTGAGACGGCGTCAGGCGTGCACGGCGTGGACCTTGATGCGGGAACCGTCGACACCGCCCGCGTGACGATCGGATCAGAGCACGACGTGACGTTCGAGGCTGCTGACGCCGCCGAGTGCCTGCGGCGCGAGCTGTCGGATTTCGACGCAATCGTCTGCTTCGAGGGGCTCGAGCACCTTCCGGACCCCGCCGACGCGCTCCAGAGCCTGCGCCGCCACGCGGCGGGCGGGCGAAAGCTCATCCTGTCCGTGCCGAACAGCCGGGGTCTCGGCGAGCGCAACGAGTTCCACGCCACCGACTTCGGGTACGACGAGGTCCGCTCCTCGCTGGAGGGTTTCGGGGAAGTCACCCTGCTGTACCAGTTCCTCGCCGAGGGGTCCTTGATTCGCGGACGCCGGCCGTCTGACGTCGAAGGGGCATTCATGCTCGACGAGCACGGCGAGCCCGAGTACGCGAACCATTTCATCGCCTGCATGAACCTCGGGGAGGAGCTGCGCGCCAGGCCCGACCTCGCGCGGATGCAACTCACGGTCGCGCCCAACTACAACCGCCATATCAGGAACATCGAGCACGCCAACGCCGAGCTGTGGCGCGAGAACGCGCGCATAGCGCGGGCGCGTCTCGGCGTGAGCGACTCCGCGGCGGCCGCGCTGCTCGCCCGTGTCGAGGAGATGCGCCGCCAGAAGGAGGCAGCCGAGGACTACAGCAACCAGCTCGACCTGCTGATCGCCGACCTCCGGCGGCAGCTCCTGATCTTCGGCACGCCCCGCCACCAAGCGCTGGAACGGGCACGGGAGCGCCTGATGCGCCATCGCCTGCCGTCCCGCCTTGGACGCGCGGCCTGGGCTCTGGTTCGCCGTTGACGGTCACCGCCCCGCAGCTCGGCGCCCGCCGAAAGCAGGTCCTGGCCGCCGCTCCGGCCGCCGTGCAGGGTGAGCAGGTCAGCAAGGGCTTCCGGCTTCCGCACCAGCGCTATTCGACGCTCAAGGAGCGCGCGCTGCACCCGTTCCGCTCCAGCAGCCACGACACGCTCGAGGCGCTGCGAGAGGTCAGCTTCGAGGTCAAGCGCGGCGAGTTCTTCGGCGTGGTGGGCCGCAACGGCTCCGGCAAGAGCACGCTGCTCAAGTGCCTGGCGGGGATCTACGGGATCGACTCGGGACGGATCGAGGTCGCCGGCCGGCTGTCGCCCTTCATCGAGCTCGGGGTGGGCTTCAACCCCGACCTCACCGCGCGCGACAACGTCGTCATCAACGCGATCATGCTCGGGCTGACGCGCAAGGAGGCGCGGCGGCGCTTCGACGAGATCATCGCCTTCGCCGAGCTCGAGGAGTTCGTCGACCTAAAGCTGAAGAACTACTCGTCCGGGATGAGCGTGCGGCTCGGCTTCGCGGTCGCGATCGAGGTCGATGCCGACGTGCTGCTGGTCGACGAGGTGCTGGCGGTCGGCGACGTGTCGTTCCAGCGCAAGTGCTTCGACCAGTTCGAGCGGATGCGCGATGGAGGCCGCACGATCCTGTTCGTGACGCACGACATGAGCGCCGTCGAGCGCTTCTGCGACCGGGCGATGCTGCTGGAGCAAGGCCGGGTGCTGGAGATCGGCGAGGCGGACGACGTGTCGCGGCTCTACAACGAGGTCAACTTCGGGCGGACCGCCCTGGACGCCCAGACCCCCGGCACGCCCACCAGGGAGGTTCGGATTCGCAGCGTGTGGTGCGAGGACGACCTGGGCGAGCGGGTGCTGACCGCGAACCAGGGAGCGCCCCTCCGGGCCTGCGTGGAGATCGAGTTCCTCCAGCCCGTCGATCACGCTGTCTTCACCGTCGCCTTTCGCAACGAGGTACGTCACACGATCTTCGTCGCCACGAGCGCCCCGCACCCGAGCCCCGGCCCCTTCGCCGCCGGTGAGCGGCTGGTCCTCCGCCTGGGCTTCGAGAACTGGCTGGCCCCGAGCCGCTACACCCTCACCGCCGGGGTGGCCGTCTGGGATCCTGCCCACCGCGTGCTCGATAGGCGCGAGGACATCGCCTCGCTGCTCGTGGAGGGCCCGCGCATGACGGGGGGCGTGGTGGACCTGCCGGCGCAGCTCGAGGTCGACCGGTTGTGAACCCGCCGTCCGAGACCGCCGTCTACCGCGGTCCGTCCGCGCTCGGAGACGACCTGCGCCGCTTCGTCGCGCTCACCACGACGCTCGCCGTCACCGACTTCAAGCTGCGGTTCTTCGGCTCCACGCTGGGCTACGTGTGGTCGCTGATGCGCCCGCTGATGCTGTTCGGAGTGCTGTACTTCGTCTTCACGCAGGTCGTGAAGTTCGGCGCCGGGGTCGAGCACTACCCGGTCTACCTGCTCACCTCGATCGTCCTGTTCACCTTCTTCTCCGAGACGACCGCGCGCGGCGTCACGGCCCTCATCGAGCGCGAGAACCTGCTGCGCAAGATCCGCTTTCCCCGGCTCGTGATCCCCCTGTCCGTGGCGCTCCACGCGCTCTTCAACCTCGGGCTCAACCTCATCGCGGTGTTCGTGTTCGTGTTCGCGTCCGGCATCGAGCCGCGCGTCACGTGGCTGGAGCTGATCCCGCTGATCGGGATCCTGATCGTGCTGGCGACCGGCGCCGCGATGCTGCTCTCCGCGCTGTTCGTCCGGTACCGGGACATGCAGCCGATCTGGGAAGTCGTCTTGCAGGTGCTCTTCTACGCCTCTCCGGTGTTCTACGTCGTCGCTGCGCTCCCCGATAGCATCGAGCGCGAGGCGATGGCGAGTCCCCTCGCCGCCGTCCTGACGCAGATGCGGTATGCGCTGATCGACCCCGAGGCTCCGACCGCCGCTGCCGCCATCGGCGGCGGCGCCCGGCTGCTCATCCCGCTCGGTATGGTCGCCGCGGTGTTCGTGCTCGGCGCCTGGGTGTTCGCCCGCGAGGCGCCGCGCATCGCGGAGGATCTCTAGTGGCCACCCGCGCCGGCGCCGAGGAAGCGGCCGAGTCCGAGGACGAGGTCCAGCGGCTGCGCGAGCGCGTCGAGAGGCTCGAGCTCGAGCAGCACGATCGCATCGCGCGCACCAATGCCGCGCTGGCCGCGGCCCAGGATCGCAGCTACTGGCTCGACCGCTGGCATCTCGACCTGAACGCCATCATGCGCCGGCGTGGGGCGAGCGAGCTGCGCGCCGCCCTGCGCGGCCTGCGCAAGCTGTACCGGCTCACCCGCAACGCCCGCAATCGGCTGAAGGAGCTGCCGGTTCGGCTCAGCCGCGCCCAGCAGGCGATGCGCGAAGAGGCGGAACGCGCGCGCGAGCCGCGGGGCGAGCGCTACGAGCGCCGGCTCTCGCCGGACCTGCTGCGAGCCGCACCGATCACCGAGCTGCTCTACGCGCGGCTGACGGCGGACGACGTGGCGGCGGTGGAGGCGCGCCTCGATCCAGCGGAGGCGGCCCTTTGGGAGACGTCCGGTGCCGCCGATCGCAAGCGACTGGCGCTCGCCTTCGCGGTCCATCACCGGATCCAGCCGGCGCTCGAGCACTGCGGCCTGTCCGCCGCGACGCCCGGCGCCGCCGTCCACTCGATGGCGCACGGCGCCCAGGCGGCGGGCGGCTCGACCTACTACGCCGACCTCGTCGCCGACTCGCTGCGATGCGGCGGGCACACGCTCGCGCCTGGCCAGGCCGGGCTCGACTTCGGCTGCTCGTCCGGACGTGTGGTGCGCGTGCTCGCTGCTGCCCATCCGGAGGTCGACTGGCACGGGTGCGATCCGATCCCGGACGCGATCGACTGGGCGCGCGAGCATCTGCCCGGAATCTCGTTCGAGCGGAGCCCCGAGTACCCGCCGCTGCCCCACGAGGACGGCCGCTTCGACTTCGCGTTCGCCATCTCGATCTGGAGCCATTTCTCGGAGCAGGCGGCGCGCGACTGGCTGAAGGAGATGCACAGGGTACTCAAGCCGGGCGGGCGGTTGTTGGTCACCGCCCACGGGGAGCAGACCGTGGCGCACACCTACCGCGGGGGGGTTCGCTCCGCCGAGCAGCTCGACGAGGTGCGCGAGGCGCTCAACGAGGGCGGCTTCTGGTACGCCGCCGAGTTCGGGGAGATGGGCGACCACGGCGTGGCCAACCCCGACTGGGGCACCGCCTTCCTGTCGGCAGAGTGGATGCTCGCCGCGGTCACCCCGCAGTGGCGGGTGGCGTTCTTCCGGCCCGGGCGCGTGGAAGCGAACCAGGACCTGTACGTGCTCGAGCGCCGCTAGCGACCGTGGCGGCCGTCTCCGTGGTGATTCCCGTCAAGGACGGCGGAGCGTTCCTCGAACAGGTGCTGGCCGCGGTGCGAGCGCAGGGGGACCTCGAGCTGATCGTCATCGACTCCGGCTCTCGCGATGGGTCCGTGGACCTGGCGCGCGCCGCTGCGGACGTGCTGGTCGAGATCCCGCCCAGCGAGTTCGCGCACGGCCGCACGCGCAACCTCGGCGCGGAACGCTCCGCCGGCGAGCTGATCTGCTTCCTCACCCAGGACGCGCTGCCCCAGCCCGGCTGGCTCGACGCCCTGCGCGAGTCGTTCACGCTGGATCCGCGTGTCGGCGCGGCCTTCGGCCCGCATCTGCCCCATCCGGACACGAGCCCGATGATCGCCCGTGAGCTGTCCGAGTTCTTCGCCGGCTTCTCGCCCGACGGCAAGCCCGCGCTCCACAGGCAGGGCGGCCTCACCTTCCTCTCGAACGTCAACGCCTGCTACGCGCGCGCCTGCTGGGAGGAGATCCGCTTCCCGGACCTGCCCTACGCCGAGGACCAGGCATTCGGTCGCGCGATGCTGGAGGCGGGCTGGGTCAAGGGCTATCACCCCGGCGCGGCAGTCCGGCACGCGCACGACTACGGGCCGGTCGACTTCATGCGGCGCTACTTCGACGAGTACCGCGGCCTGCGCTCGGCAAGCGGCCACGTCGAGCCGCTGCGGCCGCGGGCCGCCGTGCGCGAGATGCGCGCCGACGCCCGCTGGATGCGTGAGCGCGGAATGTCCGCCGGCGAGCGGAGGCGCTGGATGGGGCGCTCGGCGCTGCACCAGGGCGGGCGCCGGGTGGCCTCGGCGCTGGGCTCGAGCTCGGAGCGGCTACCGGCCGCGCTGCAGCGGGCACTCTCGCTCGAGGAGCAGGGCGGGCCGGCGACGGTGGATGCGCCGGCGGCAAGCGATGCGCTGCCGCGCGGGCGCATGATCGAGGCGAGCTCGAGCCCGTACCACGAGGTGTTGCGCTTGGCGAACGAGGGCCCGGCACCGCTGGACGCCCCCGTCCCGGGAATGGCCGACCGCCCCCTCCACGTGGCGACGGTCATCCCCGCCTTCCAGCGCGGCAGCGGTGGCCACAACACGATCTTCACGCTGCTGGCGCGGCTCGAGGAGCTTGGGCACACCTGCTCGATCTGGATGTACGACCCGCACGACCGGCACTTCGAGGGCCCGGCCACGCTGCGGCGGCGCATCGTCGAGGAGTTCGTGCCCGTGAACGCGCCGGTCCACAAGGGCTTCGCCGACTGGAACGGAGCGGACGTCGTCCTGGCCACCGGCTGGGACACCGCCTACGCCGCGGCGCTGCTGCCCGGCTGCAGAGCGCGCGCGTACCTCGTCCAGGACCACGAGCCGGACTTCTTCGCCAGCTCCGCGGAGTCGCGCTGGGCCGCCCACACCTACGAGCTCGGCTTCTACGCGATCTCGGCCAGCCGCTGGCTGCGTGATCTGCTCGCCCGCCGCTACGGGCAGCGCGGCACCTGGTTCCGGCTCGGCGTCGACCACGGCGTTTACAGGCCGCGGCCTGTCGAGCGCAGCCGCAACACCGTCGTCTTCTATGCCCGCGAGTACACGCCGCGCCGCGCGGTTCCGCTCGGGCTGCTCACGCTCGAGGAGCTCCGGCGGCGGCGGCCGGACACCCGCTTCGTGCTGTTCGGCCAGGCGGAGCCACTGGCGCTGCCCTTCGGCTACGAGCTGCTGGGGGTGACGAGCCCCGAGGTGCTGGCGTGGCACTACTCGGCCGCGACGGCGGGGCTCTGCCTGTCGCTCACCAACTACTCGCTGATCCCGCAGGAGATGCTCGCCTGCGGGCTGCCCTGCGTGGACCTTGCCGGCGGGTCGACCGAGGCCGAGATCGGCAGCGCGGGCGGGGTCGTGGCCGCGCCGGCCGATCCGGTCGCGCTCGCCGCGGCGCTCGAATGGCTGTTGACAGACGACGAGCACTGGCGGCGGCGCTCGCGGGCCGGGCTTGGCTTCGTCGAGACGGCGTCGTGGGAGGTGGCCGGCAGGCAGCTGGAGGCCGGCCTGCGTGAGGCGCTCCGTGAGCGCGAGCTGCTCAGGACGATCTGACCGCCTCGATCCAGTCCACGCTGCGTCCGCACAGCTCGCGCCACTGCGAGGCGGGGATGGTCCGTACGGCGGGCGCCGCGCCGGCGGCGACCGGCTGGAGCACGATCGCCACCAGCTTGCTCGGGGCGTGGTCCCCCGGGGCCAGACTGCCGCCGCCGCGCTCGAGCGAGAGGCGCCGCCGCCCGGCGCTCAGCTCGACCTCGAGGGGGAGCGCGTAGTTGCCCTCGTTGCCCGACTCGTACGAGACGCCTCCGACCGGGCGTCCGTCGACGGACACGGAGACCTCGCGGCCGAAGTCGCCCTTCAGCCAGAGGCGCCAGGGCCCGGTCATGGGCACGTCCACCCTCAAGTCCATCTGTCCCGGCGTGTAAAGCGCGATCCCGTCCGGGATCTCGGGCCAGCCGGGCGGGCGGGCGAGCCGCTGCAGGCGGGCGGCGTCCACCGATACCAGCCTGGGCCGCTCCACGAAGGCGAGTTCGCCGCCGCGCGACTCCGCCTCGCGGCCCAGCCGCCGCACGCGCGCGCACGGCACCTCCCCCGCCGGCTGGAGCGCTTCGCCGGCCGGCTCGTGGGCCAGCACGCGCTCCGCGTCGACCCGGCGCCAGACGTCGTAGTAGTCGCCCCGAAATGCCAGCTTGAATCCTGCCGGCGGCCGGCTCGCCTCGGGCCGCCGGCGGGCCACGATGGCGGGGTACTGGAGGATGCCCTCCAGCTCCAGCTGGTCGATGTCGTAGCTGCGGCCGTAGCCGGTGAGGCTGCCGTCGCGTAGCCGGGCGACCCGCTCCGTGCGCTGGGCGTTCCCCGGACTGTCCGTGGCCATCTCCGAAAGGGCGTAGAAGTAGAACTCGTCGAACTCGGGCGTGAGCGTGGGCTCGATGCCGGCGAACCGCTCGCCGATCTCGATCAGCTCTCTGTAGCGCTCGGTGGGCTGCAGGTTCGTGTCGTGATAGGTGAAGGCGTTCGAAAGGAGGACGCCGGCGGCGATCGCCAGCCCGACCAGCCCGGCCTCCACCTGGCGTCGGCCGCGCCGCAGGCTCTCCACGCCCAGCGCGGCCATCAGGAGCACGATCGGCGAGGTAATCACGAGCAGCTTGGCGTCCGTCCACGCCGTGCCGCGCCGGGTGAGCGCGAGCCACACCACGGCCATGACGACGACGAAGGCGGCGATGCTCCACAGCCGCCGGCGAACCAGGAGCAGCGCGCCCAGCAGCGCCGCCACGGCGACCACGCCGATCAGGAAGTAGGTTTCGGCGAGTCTGCCCGCGGGGTCGATTCGGTGTGTCCCGCTCAGCCAGATCCCGAACATCTGCTGCTCCAGCAGTGGCCGAAGCAGGTTGCCGGGATCCGCGACCGCCGCCGCGTTAGAGGTCGAGAAGCTCTCCGCCAAGCGGATCGACTCGGTCAGCGGTCCGAAGGTCGGGATCGCCATCAGGACCACCGCCACTGCAAGCGCGGCCGTCCAGCCAACGAGCGGCCTCGGGCGCCGCAGGTCGCGGCGCGAGCTGGCCAGGAGGAGCGCCAGCCCCGCCAGCGCGGTCGCCCCGAACCAGGGCAGGAAGGCCAAGCCGATCGCCCCGATTCCCGCGGCGGTGACGGCCGCCGGCACGAGGGCTCCTCGCCAGCCGCGTTCGACCAGGAGCGGCAGGAGCACGAGCGCCGCGCCGAGGAGCAGTACGAACGGCAGGGCGGTCAGCTCCTTGATGGCCCCCATCTGCGCGTAGGCGTAGACCAGGGCCGGCGCGGAGGCCAGGAATGCGCCCGCGGCGGCGAGCGTGCGTGGGACCGTCGCCCTGCGGGCGAGGAAGTACAGCGTGGGCGTGCAGAAGGCCAGCAGCAGCGACATGAACGGGTGGTAGAGCCAGATTCGCTCGACGCCCACCAGCCGACCTGCGCCGCCGAGCAGGGTGTGGCCGCCGCTCGGATACTGCGTGCCGAAGTAGTTCTCGAGCATGCGCCGCAGCGCGGAGTCGGGCACGCGGCCGAAGTCGCGCCCGTGCTCGATCAGGTAGTCCGCGCCGGTGAGGTGGAACGCGACCGTGGTGTCCAGCAGGTAGCCGGGCACCGTCACCCGGCCGGAGAGGATCACCGGCGCGCAGACCATCAGGTACACGCCCAGCGCCGCGACGATCGGCCAGGGGTCGAGCCCCGCCGCACGAAGGCGCCCGAAGCCCACCGCGTACCCCGCCACGCCAACGACCGCCAGCGCCGGCGGGGTCAGCTGCGAGATCGCTCCCGACCAAGCGAACAGCTCGGCCACCGCGATGAGTGCAGCGAGCCCGACGGGCGCGATCAGCACACCGGGCAGCACACGCCCCGAGGCCCGGTCGACGAGGAGACCGGCCCCGACCGCGAGGGCCGCTACGAGCGCCGGGAAGACGAAGACCGCCAGCACGAAGTCCATCGCCGGCTACGGGGTCGATTCGCTCGTGCGAGCCGCCAAGCTCAGCGGCGGCGGCGCAGCCCGAGGATCGAGATCAGGAAGGACGAGAAGAAGATCTGGAGGCCGACGATCAGCAGGGTCGCGGCCAGCACGGCGAGCCGCTCCTCTGACAGCTCGCCAAAGCCGCGCTCGACCCAGGTTCCCAGGATGATCGCGGCCATCACGAGCCCGGACGCGATGATTACACCGCCGATGAGGAGGCCGTGCTCGAGCTTGAAGCGAGCACGCATGCGGTCGAACCACGGATCCTGCTCGCCCATGAAGTAGGTGCCGTAGGCGTGCGCGCAGAGACCGAGCGCCAGCACCTGGGTTCCCACGATCATCAGCAGGGCGCCGGCCACCATGGCGTGCAGATCCCACTCGCGGCCGAGCACCTGGATCTCAAGCAGGACCGTGAGCGAGACGATCACGCCGAACGCCGCCAGCACCGCGCCAGGCACGATGAACAGCCAGTTGGGGCTGTGGACGAGCAGGAAACGCAGATGGCGCCAGCCGTCGCGGAAGCTCGACAGCTTCGAGTCGCCCTCGCGCGGGTGATAGTGGATCGGGACCTCGGAGATCGCCAGGCCGGCCTTTCCGGCTCGGATGACCATCTCGGAGGCGAACTCCATGCCGGTGGTGCGCAGGTCGAGCCGCGGCAGCGCCTCGCGCCGCACCGCGCGCATGCCGCAGTGCGCGTCGCGCACCCCGGTGCGGAAGAAGAGGTTGAGGATGCCGGTCAGCGCGGGGTTGCCGACGTAACGGTGCAGCCAGGGCATGGCGCCGGGCTGGATCCCCCTCATCCGGTCGCCCATGACCAGGTCGGCGCCGCCGTCGAGCTCCTCCACGAAGCGGGGGATGTCCCCGAAGTCGTAGGTCAGGTCGGCGTCCGCCATCACGATGTAGTCGCCGGTGGCGGCGGCGAAGCCGGCCAGGTAGGCGCTGCCGTAGCCGCGCCGCGGCTCGTGCACGACCAGCGCGCCTGCGGCCTTGGCCAGATCGGCGCTGCCGTCCTCCGACCCGTTGTCGGCGACGATCACCTCACCCCGCCAGCCCTGGCCGTCAAGAGCGTGGCGGGCGCGCTCGACGCAGCGTTCGATGGAACCTGCCTCGTTCAGGCAGGGGATGACGACCGAGACCTTGACGGCGCTCGGGCTCTCTCGGTCGGCGACCGAGAGTCGGGTTGTCTGCTGCTCCGCGGTGCTCAGGGGAAGGGCCTCGGGAAGAGGTATCGGTTGAACCGTAGGAACGCGTGAGGACGGACGAAGTCGCGCGCCGGCGGGCGATGGTAGCGGAAGGTTTGCGAGCCTCCCCGATCCCCATGCGGATCTGCCTGGTCTACGACTGCCTCTTTCCCTACACCGTCGGCGGCGCCGAGCGCTGGTACCGCAATCTGGGCGAGCGCCTGGCCGCGGATGGGCACGACGTCACGTACCTGACCCTGCGCCAGTGGGAGCGGGGCGAGCGCGGGGAGGTGCCCGGGGTGCGGGTGGTGGCGGTGGGCCCGCGGATGGGGCTGTACGCGGGCGACGGGCGCAGGCGGGTGCTCCCGCCGCTCGTGTTCGGCCTCGGGGTGCTCTGGCACCTGCTGCGGCACGGCTCACGCTACGACGTGGTGCACACCGCCTCGTTTCCGTACTTCTCGCTGCTGGCGGCTGCGGCGGCGCGCCCGCTGCGCCGCTTCCGGCTGGTCGTCGACTGGCACGAGGTCTGGAGCCGGGAGTACTGGCTCGAGTACCTCGGCGGTGCCGGCGGCCGGATCGGGCTGGCGGTGCAGGCGGCCTGCCTCCGCGTGCCCCAGCGCGCCTTCTGCTTCTCGCGCCTGCACGCACGGCGCCTGCGGGAGGGTCGGGTGCGCGGCGAGCTGACCGTGCTCGAGGGCGAGTACGCCGGCTCGCTCGAGGGCCGCGCGCCGGCCCCGGCCGAGCCGGTCGTGGTGTTCGCCGGGCGCCACATCCCCGAGAAGCGGGTGCCCGCGCTCGTGCCCGCGCTGGCTCTGGCCCGGGAGCGGATCCCAGAGCTGCGGGCGGAGGCCTACGGGGATGGGCCCGAGCGCGAGCAGGTGCTGCGCGAGCGTGAGCGCCTTGCGCTCGAGGAGGTGCTCGACGTACCGGGCTTCGTGACCGCGGGCGAGGTCGAGCGCGCGCTCGGGCGCGCGCTCTGCATGGTCCTCCCCTCGCGCCGCGAGGGCTACGGGCTGGTGGTTGTGGAGGCGGCCGCGCTCGGCACGCCGAGCGTGGTCGTGGCAGATCCCGACAACGCCGCCACCGACCTCGTGGACGAGGGCGAGAACGGATACGTGGCCGCCTCCGCGGAGCCCGCCGACCTGGCCGCGGCGATCGAGCGCGTGCACGCCGAGGGCCACGCGCTGCGGGAGCGGACCGCGGCCTGGTTCCGAGCCAACGCCGAGCGCCTCTCGCTCGACCGGTCGCTCGAGACCGTGCTGGCCGGCTACGCCAGCGAGCGGCGGTAGCTTGCCACGGTGCCGTCCGCGGCCTGGGCCCAGCTGAAGCGGGCGGCCTGGCGGCGTCCCTGCTCGCGCAGGCGCCCGGCCAGCTCGGCGTCTTCGAGCAGCCGCGCGAGGGCGCCGGCGATCGACCGCTCGTCCTCGGGGTCGAACAGCAGGGCCGCATCGCCCGCCACCTCGGCCAGGCTGGCCCGCCCGCTGGTGGCCACCGGCACGCCGCGCGCCATCGCCTCCAGCACGGGCAGGCCGAAGCCCTCGTAGAGCGAGGGGAACACGAAGCAGGCGGCGCTGGCGTATAGCGCCTCGAGGTCGTCCTCCGAGAGCCAGTCGAGGAAGCGCACGTCGCCGCCCACCCCGCGCTCCTCCGCCTCGACGCGGAGCTCGGCCTCGTGGGGCGTCGGATAGCCGGGCAGGACGAGCAGCGGGCGCCGGCCGGCCGGCAGCAGCGCCAGCGCCGCGATCAGCCGGCGCAGGTTCTTGTGCGGGCGCTTGGCCGACACGCTGAGCGCGATCGGGCGGCCCCGGCCGTCCAGCCGGCGCTCGAGCGCCGCCGACATGCGCGCGCCGGGGCGCGCGGGCTGGCCCACGCCCTCGGGCACCACGTCGATGCGTGCCTCGTCGGCGCCGAGGCGCTCCACGAGGTCGCGGCAGGTGGCGCGGCTCGGCACGATCACGCGGTGCGAGCGCCGCACTGCGAGCGGCACGAGCGCGCGCATCCCGAGCGCGCGGGCGCCGAAGTGGGTCTCGGGGTGGACCAGGTAGTTGAGGTCGTGGACGGTGACCACGCGCCGGAAGCGGCCCAGCGCCGGCCCCGTGGAGGCCAGGCTGTGCACCAGGTCCACCCCGGCTCGGGCCGCCGCCCTCGGCACGGCGCCGAGGTCGGCGCGCACCCAGTCCACCCGGCGGGCGGGATCGACTCCGAGCACGACCGTCCGGCCAAGCTCTCCCCACGACCGGTCGCGGGCGGCGGGGCGGCTGAGGAACAGCGTGAGGGCCGTGTCGCCGCGGGCGGCGAGCGCCTCGGCGAGCTGGCGGGAGTAGACCTCGAGCCCGCCCATCGTGCCCGGCGTGAGGAAGGCGAGGTTGAGCCCGACGTGCATCAGCGGCCGCCCAGCACGCGCTGGTACACGGCGAAGGTCTCGGCCGCCGTGCGCTCCCAGCTGAAGGCCGCCGCCCGGCGGCGCCCGCGCTCGCCGCCCGCGGGATCGTCCAGGCAGGCGGCGAT